>NZ_DBHIGR010000032.1:0-16170 GCF_057249185.1 Oribacterium sp. | reverse complement strand
ATGAGAAAAATAAGTCAAAAATTCCTCTAAAGCAAGAGTCCTGTCTCCGCAGGGCTTTAAAAGCTCATAAAGTCTAAGGGCGGTGATATCCTGAAAAATAGGAGCTTCCAAAAAGTCGCTGTAATCAAAGATTCTACTACAGCCCTTTCTATCCTCTTCCGCCATCTGTTGCAAATGAGAAAAATCCTTAATCTCATGGATTTGCTTTGCAGAGGGCTGCTTTTCCACCACAAAAGAATAGGGAATCCGCTTCTCTCCCCCATTGTACACAAAGCAAAGCTCCCCTTTGATTTCCTCCTCATCCCCCAGATTCTTCGTATCAATGGTAAAGCTTACCTTGGTACGCACACCTCCAAAGGCGGATTTATGCAGGGTAAGATAGGGGCCCTTGGCATAGACCAGGCCTCGCATGGCCACTCCATTTACCGACTGCAAAAAGATTTCAAATGTTCGACTTTCCCGGTAAGGAATTACTGCCATAATCTTCTCAACAGAAAAATGCAGGGAGGGGATTCCTTCCTCGATAATTCCTCTGGCTAACTTATTGATTTTTTCTCTCATAGCAAACTCTCCATAGGGCTTTATTTTAGCACAGGAAGCCCTTTCGAGAAAGACAGAATTTTCCATTAACGCTTCCTTCTATTGCAACTAGACTTACAATTCTGTTAAACTAATTCCATTCTTTGCTTTTTTCTCTTTAAGGCTCAATACTTTCTTTCGGAAAAGCAATTTCCTTAGAGCAGTATAGCGTATTTCTTAGAAAAAAGCGTATTTTGCAAATATTTATATTCTGAATAAGCTGGGAACCCCCATTTATGGGATAAAGAAAGGAATTTATGGCTACAGAAGCATTGACACAATACAAACTGATGATTCTTTACTTACTTCATTCCGTAAAATACCCCCTAAGCAACAGTCGGCTTAGCGGATTTTTTTTAGATAATGAATATACCACCTATTTCACTTTACAGCAATGCATCAATGATTTGGTAGAGGCTTCTCTCATTTCCGCAGAACACAGCCAAAGCACCACCCGCTACGAAATCACGGAGGAGGGCAAGCAGACATTAAACTTCTTTTCCCAGGATATTCCGGAGCTGGTACGGGAGGATATAGACCTCTTTCTTTCCAAAAACAAAAGCCGCCTGCAAAGTGAGGCGGCCCTATATTCCGATTATTCGGAGACAGACACAAAGGAATACCTTGTGCAGTTGGAAATTCGGGAAAATCGCACCCTGCTCTGTAGAGTGGAGCTTACGGTTCCCGATGAAGAAAGTGCCAAGGCCCTTTGCTTAAAATGGGAGGCCAAGCACCAAAAGGTCTATACCTATCTTTTACAGGAATTTTTAGGGGAAGAGTAGCGTTTACGCCTGTACTTCCTTCTTGTCCTTTAAAAGCTTCTCCACACTCACCAGCTTTACACAGAGGGTGAAAAGCTCGGAAGCAATACGCAAATCCTCCAGTGGGGGATAGGTTGGCGCAATACGGATATTGCTGTCATTGGGATCCTTCTTATAGGGGAAGGCGGAGCCTGCAGGAGTCAGTGTTACTCCCGCCTTCTTACATTTATCCACTACAGCCTTGGCACAGCCGGGCAGGGTTTCAAAGCTGATGAAATATCCCCCCTTCGGCTTGGTCCATTCTCCCACGCCGGTGCCTGCAAGGTTTTTCTCGAAAATATCCTCCACCATCTCAAACTTTGGACGAAGAATATTGGCATGCTTCTGCATGTGCTTCACCATACCGTGAATATCCTGGAAGAAACGAACATGACGAAGCTGGTTTACCTTATCGTGTCCGATGGTCTGGTACTGTACCTGCTTCTTAATATCCTCCAGGTTGTTTAAGCTGGTTGCCATGGAAGCAATACCGGAGCCAGGGAAGGAAATCTTGGAGGTGGAGGCAAACTTATACACCAAATCCGGATGCCCCGCTCTCTTACACTCCGCCAAAATCTCAATCAAATAATCCTGCTCATGGTCATAAAGGTGATGCATACCATAGGCATTGTCCCAGTAGATACGGAAGTCTCTGGCTGCCGGCTTCAGGCGGGCAAAACGGCGTACCGTCTCATCGGAATAGCTATAGCCCTGAGGATTGGAGTACTTCGGCACACACCAGATTCCCTTAATCGCCTCATCGGAAGCTACCAGCTCTTCCACCATATCCATATCCGGGCCCTGCTCTGTCATGGGTACCGGAATCATTTTAATGCCAAAGTACTCGGTAATCGCAAAGTGACGGTCATAGCCCGGAACAGGGCAAAGCCACTTTACCTCATCCAGCTTACACCAGGGGGTACTTCCCATAACACCGTGAGTCATGGAACGGGAAATGGAGTCATACATCACATTCAAAGAAGAGTTTCCGAAAATGAGGATATGGTCAGGATGATTTTCCATCATATCGGAAAGAAGCTCCTTGGCCTCTGCAATTCCATCCAATACTCCGTAATTTCGAACATCCACACCTTCGCTGGAATACATATCCGCATTGCTGTCCAAAGCATCCATCATATCATTGCTCAAATCCAGCTGCTCTCTACAGGGCTTTCCTCTACTCATATCCAGGTTCATATCCATGGTCTGGTAGCGCCTGTATTCGTCCTTTAATTCCGCTCTTAAGGCTTCCAATTCCTCTACGGATAATTCCTCATATCTTGCCATATTTCCACCTCTTTCTCCTACTTGTTTTCCCGCTTTTTTCTTCGCCATCCGCTACTCTCCTTTTGGTATAAGTATACGAGAAAAAAGTATACTATCCTTTTCCTGTCCTAGCAAGAAATTTTCCATGTCTAGACTTTGATTTCCACATGTACAGTTTCAATTTCCATTCTACTGTTCCAAATCCAATAGCCAGTCTCTTGCATTCAGAATCTTTATGCCGTCTATATCCCTTGGAGGGTCATCATCCAAAGTAAGGACTACCTTGGGATAGTCGTCCTGAAGCATTCGCAGCGGTCTTAATTCTCTATTCAAGGTAGCTTCTTCTCTTACCGTCAAAGCCACCTGATAATAATGATTGCCGTCCTGATTCTGTGCGACAAAATCCACTTCAAAGCTATCTACCTTTCCCACATACACATCATAGGATCTGCGAAGCAGTTCCAAATAAATGATATTTTCCAATATATGGCCTGCATCCATAGCTTGTTTGCCCAGAAGCATATATCGAAGACCAATATCTACCACATAGTATTTATCCAAGGTCTTAAGGTACTGTTTCCCTTTGATATCAAAGCGTTTAGCCTGATAAATGACGTAAGATTCCTTCAAAGCCGCAAGATATTTTTCTATCGTTTTAGAATCAATCTTTCGACCGTCGGAAGTCATGGTATCCGCTATTTTCTTGGTGGAGAAGGGATTCCCGATATTGTCAAAAATAAACTTCAAAACACTTTGAAGCATCATGGAATCCGTCACCTGTTTCCGATTCATGATATCTTTAATGACTATCGTATTGTAGATACTTTCCAAGTAATCTCTGATGATATTGGGCTCTGAATCCAATGCTAAAGCATAGGGAAAGGAACTGCTTAACAAGTAATCGGTATATTTTCTTGCTCTGTCTTCATAGCCCCCCTTTGCCAGACAATATTCCTTAAAAGACAGAGGAAGCATCTCAATCTGGATATATCTTCCGGAAATCAGGGTAGCTATCTCACTGGAAAGCATATAGGCATTGGAGCCGGTCACATACAAATCTATATCCGGGTTTAACTGTAGACTATCCAATACTTTAGGAAACTTATCTACATTTTGAATTTCATCCAGAAAAATATAAGTCTTGCTGTTTTTCTTTAAATTCTCTTTAATATATTTATGAAGACTTCTATAATTATTCAAGTCCTCATACTCTAGGTCCTCAAAGTTAATAAAAATAATTTGGGATTGATCAATCCCTTGCTCTAACAGCCAATCTTGGAACTGGAGCAGTAGCGTTGATTTTCCGCATCTTCTTATTCCGGTCACAATCTTGATAATGTGTTTATCCTTGAGAGCCTTTAGCTTATTCAGATATTCTTCTCTTATAATCACCCCGGCACCTCCCTTCCCGTTGAGAATAGCATCCTTTCTATAGAAAGTAAAGTTTTTGGATTTAATTCCAAAAACTATTTATTTTGTGATAGTTTTTGGAATGCATTCCTAAAAGTTTTTTGGTTCTAATATTTTTTTGAATCTACTCCATAAATAATTGAGTTTTGACTACGGATTTTTGACACTAAAAAAGGAGCTATAAAATAATCAAGTTTTACATAGACTCTATGCAAGATAGAAAACTTCTCCGATTATTCTCCAGCTCCTTTTGAAATAGTGTGCTTTTCTTAATTGCTTCCTTCTGTTGTCTCTGTAGTCTCCGTTGTTTCCTGCTTTTCCGTAATTCCCGCTTTTTCTTTCAACAACGGATTCTTCTCCAAGGCTTCCATACGGTTTTTCAGAAAGCTAAGCTCCCTTTTCGCATCCTCATCTCCCGGATAACGGGTACAGTATTGCTGAAAGGCTTCATAAGCTTCCTGCCATTTGGCGGTCTTCTCCAGATATACCGCCCCGTCAAAAAGATATTCCCTATCTTCTTCCAGCCCCTTTTCTTTGATTTCTGAAAGGAGCTTCTCCGCATCCTCCAGCTTATTGTCATTCAAAGCAGTTCCCAGCTCCTGAATCAGCTTTTTTCCGGCAATTCTCTCTTCCAGCAGGGGCAAATCTTTTTTCGCCAAGGTCTTGTAACTTTGCAGGCTTTCCTCCGCATCGGAAATATTCCCCAATTGAATTTCCGCCTCAATCTTATAAGCGAGAATATCCATTTGCAAAGCGGAGACCTGCCCGTTACTTTTCTCCAAGGCCAGATTAAAGTTTTCCAATGCCGTCTTTCCGTCTCCCCGTTCCAGAGCTTCGATTCCCAGAAGACGATATTCCTTCGCCTTATTCTTACAGGCAAAAAGGCTTAAAGAGAGAAGGAGAAAGAGTAGCAGAAAAGAGCTTAAGCTTTTTCCTTTTTTGTTCTTCCTTTTTTGCATTTTCCCCTCCTATTATGCCTTCCCGGTGGTGCCAAAACCCCCACGGTCTTCGTTATCCAGATGATCCACCTCAATAAAATGCACCTCCGGCTGGTGAGGCATCAAGCGGAACTGTCCGATTCGATCATTGATATGAATTTCCGTATCTCGCATGGCTAAGATAGGCATATGGATAATGTCATTGTCACCGCAGAAGGATTCATCCACCACTCCCATGGCATTGGTTTGCAAAATCCCGAAGTTCTTATAGGCCGAGCTTCTGGGAACAATCAGCATTTCATAGCCCTTGGGAATTTCCACGGAAATACCCATACTGATTAGGCGATATTCTCCCTGTTTCATACTGACATTTTCCGCTACCCGTAAATCAATCCAGTCACTTTTTCCGTCAATGTAGCGAAGCTTTTCCAGCTCCTTTACATGATATTTGATTTTTAACTTAGCCTCCACTTGCATTTCTCCTTTCTCCAGGAATTTCTTTGCACTCCCTTTTCTTCTCTATAACAGTTTCTTAACGGCTTTCTACGGCAGGTTCCCCTTGCAGGGAGAAGGTTTAAGTCTTTCGATTCTTCTTCGAGTTCCGGCTCCCGAATCTCTTCTAAGTCCTCTTCGGGCTCCGGTTCCACATCAGCCTCTGATTTATCTTCGGTTTCCGAGTTCTCGAATACTTCGTTGTCTTCTTCCAGCTCTACTTCCTTCTCCGCCTCTAATTCCATAAGATAAGCTTCGATAAAGCTTTCTTCCTCTTGCAAAAGGTCCCTGCCTACTGTTCCGGGTCCAATGCCTTCGCGTCCTCCTGCCCTTCTGTACTTTCTTCCGCTGTTTCGTCCACTTCTTCCGCTTCTTCCGATTCTTCTTCCGCTTCTACCTCCGCCTCATCCGCAGCTTCTTCCAGTTCTTTTTCTTCTTCGCTTTCCGCAGAAACTTCCGGCTCCGGAGTCTCTTCCTCTACAGCGTCTTCCGGCTCTGTACTTTCTTCCGCCTCATCCGTAACTTCTTCCGGTTCTTCGTCCGGCTCTTCTTTTTGATCTTCCAACCGCTCTTCTTTAGCTTCTTCTACCTTCTCCGGCTCTAAGCCAAGGCTGTCCTTAAGCTCCTCCGTTACTTCCTCTTCCAAAAGCTTTTCCAGATCCTTGGGAAGACTGGGAAGGGAGGCAAGAGAATCTACACCGAAACGAGTCAGGAACTCCTCGGTGGTGCCGAAGAGCACCGGTCTTCCCGGAGCGTCCAAACGGCCCACTTCTTCAATCAAGCCGAATTCCACCAAACGATTTACCGCATGGTCGGACTTTACCCCACGAATCCGCTCTACCTCTGCCTTTGTAACCGGCTGGCAGTAGGCGATAATGGAAAGGGTTTCCAAATGCACATCGGAAAGCACCGGTTTCCTACTCTGCTTAACCACTCGAATCAAAGCATCATAGGTTTTGGGATGACTGACCATCTGGTATTTTCCCTCCAGCTTTCGGATCAAAAGCCCTCCCTTTCGCTCCTCATATTTCTTCCGTAAACGCTCTGCCGCAAGCTCTGCTCCATCCACACCCATGTGCAGACAAATTGCCATTTCTTCCAGACTCACGGTTCTTCCCAAAGAAAACAAAAGAGCTTCCAGTAAATCTTCCTCTTCCTGCAAGCTTAGGGCATCTTCTCTTTCTATTTCTTCCTGCAAGCTAAGAACCGGGGCCTTATCCCTAGAGCCTTCGGCTTTTTCTTCCACCGAATTCCTATCCTGTAAGGCTTCGGCAGCTTCCCCTGCCAAAGTTTTTTCCAACTCTTCTTTCAAAGAGTACTGTTCGTTTTCCTCCACCTGCCTTACTCCCTTCTAAAAGCTATTTAAGATAAATTCTTTTCTATATTTAATTCACTGGCGAGACCTTCCATGCATAGCTTGCGCAGCGCTTTATTAATCAAAATCTTCCACCAGCGTCAGATCCATTTCTTCCTGCTCCGCTTCTTTATTAACAGTAATATCCAGGTCTCCAAAGGCATTTTCCTGCTTAAGGGTAATCTTCCCCATTTTCATCAGCTCCAAAATGGCCAAGAAGCTCACCACCGTCTCTGTCTTTCCCTGCTTTTTCTTTAGCATTTGTCGGAAGGAAAAACGACCGTGGCTCTTCGCATAAGCCAGAATATCCTGCATTTTCCCCTGCAAGCTTATCTTTTCCCGCTTAATCTTTCCAAAGTTTGCCCGAAGCTGGTCCTTTCTGGCTTCCTTCCGCCTTAAAATCTCCTTCATGGTCTCCCGAAGGCGAAGAATATCCAAGCCCTTCAACAGATCCTCCAGGTCCAAAGGCGGCTTGTACTTTTCCACTTCCTTCGGAATACTGGGTTCCTTTTCAATGATATTAGGGGCAGTTTCTTCCTTGGTTCGTAGCATTCCGCTGATTCTTTTATATTTTTTATATTCTAAAAGTCTCTGTACCAGCTCTTCTCTGGGGTCTACTTCCTCCCCTTCCTCTTCCTCCTTCTTGGGCAGTAACATTCTGGCCTTCATTTCCAGAAGCGTCACTGCCATCAGCAGGAAGGCAGAAACGATTTCCAGATCCTCTTCCTCCAGCGCCTTCATATATTCCAGATACTGCTCTGTGATTTCCGAAATTGGAATATCATAGATATCGATTTTATTTTTTTCAATAAGGTGGAGCAATAAGTCCAGCGGCCCCTCAAAGGCATCCAGCTTATAAAAAATCACCTTTTCTTCCATCATTTTCTCCTTACGCTTCTCCCATAGGAAGAATGTCAAAGCAAGCCAGCTCCGGGAAGTTTGCCAAGCGCACATTGATGCTGTGGGTTCCCAGTCCCCTTCCGGTAAAATGCCATTGTTCCCCTACTTTTCGTAAGCCTCTTGGGTTTCTCACGAAAAACTTATACTGGGGGGTCATCAAAGCAAAGCCCGGGAAGCCGATAGCTCCTCCATGAAAATGTCCGGACAGCACCAAGTCCACCGGCAAAGCCTCCATTTCCGCTTGATAAAAGGGACTGTGCATTAAGGCAATACGAAAAATGTTTTTTGGCCGATTCTCCCCGGTAGCTTCTATAGCCTTTTCCCAATTTTTCTTATCCTCTTCCCCTAAGGGTTTTTTCTTCTTCCAAAGTAGAGGCCGATAATAAGATAAATCCAAGGACAAACCGCTAAGCTCTAAGTCCTGCTCTAAGCGCAGGGAACGATTTTCTAAGAGCTCCACCTTTTCCAAAGCCTTCCGAAAGGCCTGCTGCTTTCCCTGAAAATCCTCTTTACTAAACAACTTTTCCTCATGGTTTCCAAATGCATAGTAAAGAGGATATTTTTCTGCTAAAGCATACAGCAAACGGCAGGAATTTTCCACCTCATCTCTCTCCGCCGTTTTTTCTCCGGAATAGCTGATGGGAAAGTCCCCCCCAATGAAAATCCACCGAGGTTTTAATTCCTCAATTTTTTTCAGTAAAACAGCATTATCCTTTCCAAAGCTCTTGTCATGGAGGTCTGTCAGGAAGAGAAAACGATAGGCTTTCTTTACCTTATCAGTAGAAATCCTATACCTCTCCACTCTGAGTTGATTTCTTTCCCATTGGGAATAGATAAGCAGGAGTATGGGAAGAATTAAGAGGAAAAGAAAAGTCATTTTGTCTATTCCTTTCTATACGAATCTGCATAGTAATGTTAAAATTACACAAGATAGAAGAATTCTTTATATTTTGTCTTCCTTTTCTCATTCTAAAAGGAGTATATGTGATTAGTTATGCCCCATTTTGGCGACTGATTGAACGAGAACAAGTGAGCCAATATCGTCTTATTCAAGACCACAAAGTTTCTGCCGCACAGCTGCATCGTTTGAAGAAAAACCTACCGGTCTCTACAGAAACCATACGACAGCTTTGCCTTTTGTTTTCCTGTACTGTTTCAGACATTATGGAAGTACGTCCTTAGAGACCGGGCATAGTCATATATGGTATTTTATCATAGGGAAAAGGTCTGCCAGAGAAGGAACTCTGACAGACCTTTTTCGTACATTTCTTTCAGAAAATGCGGTTTATCTATAGAAGCGTCTGCCTCTTATCCTTCAGAGTTCCCTTCCTCTTTTGCCCCATTTTCTTCGGAAGATGAGTGCTCAATGCCTTGCCCTTCCTCTTCCTTGCTCACTTCGCTGTTCGAAGACGCCTTCTTTTCTTCAGTCCCTTCTGTGGATTCTGAAGAATTTTCCGGATGCTCTTCTCTTCCTTCCTTTTCCTTTACTTCGGCAAAGATCTTCATAAACTCTTTTCCGGTAATGGTTTCCTTCTCAATCAGGAACTTTGCAATCTCATCCAGAGCAAAACGATTTTCCAACAAAATCTTCTTGGACTCTTCGTAGCACTCCTTCAGAATGCGTGCCACTTCCTGATCTACCTCTGTAGCGGTATCGTCTCCGCACTCTAAGACAGCCCGACCTCCCAGGTACATATTTTCCTGTCTGGCAAGTCCCATTAAGCCGAACTTCTCGGACATACCGTACTGGGTTACCATCGCTCTGGCAATCTTCGTCGCCTTCTCAATATCATTGCTGGCTCCGGTGGTTACGGTTTCAAAAACGATTTCCTCCGCCGCTCTACCTGCCAGGCATTCCACCATCATGGAATGAAGCTCTGCCTTGGTATTCAGATATTTTTCTTCCTCAGGTACCTGCATAACGTATCCTAAGGCTCCCATGGTTCTTGGGACAATGGTAATTTTCTGTACCGGCTCGGAGTTCTTCTGCACCGCCGCCACAAGGGCATGTCCTACCTCATGGTAAGAAACAATCTTTCGCTCCTGCTGGGAAAGGATACGATCCTTCTTTTCCTTACCCACCAAAACTACTTCCACCGCCTCAAACAAGTCCTTCTGGCTAACCTTTTCTCTACCGTTTTTTACCGCAGTGATGGCGGATTCGTTCATCATGTTGGCAAGATCCGCTCCCACCGCACCGCTGGTGGCCAAGGCGATTTCGTCAAAGTCCACGCTGTCGTCCAGCTTGATGTCCTTGGCATGCACCTTTAAGATGTTGACTCTTCCCTTCAAATCAGGCTTTTCCACAATGACACGGCGGTCAAAACGTCCCGGACGAAGCAAAGCCGGATCCAGGATTTCCGGACGGTTGGTGGCCCCCATGACCATGATTCCCTTCCCCGCATCAAAGCCATCCATTTCGGAAAGGAGCTGATTCAGAGTCTGTTCTCTTTCATCATTGCCCCCGTAACGGGTATCTCTGGTCTTACCGATGGCATCAATCTCATCAATGAATATTATGCAAGGCGCAGTCTGGTTTGCCTGTCGGAACAAGTCTCTTACGCGGCTGGCTCCCACACCAACGAACATCTCCACAAAGTCTGAACCGGAAAGAGAGTAGAAGGGCACATTGGCCTCTCCTGCCACAGCCTTGGCCAGCAGGGTTTTTCCGGTTCCCGGAGGCCCTACCAAAAGGGCTCCCTTAGGAAGCTTTGCACCGATAGAAGTATACTTTGTGGGATTATGCAGGAAGTCTACGATTTCCACAAGGCTTTCCTTCGCCTCATCCTCACCTGCTACATCCTTAAAGCTGATGCCGGTGTCCTTCTGCATATACATCTTCGCCTTGGACTTGCCCACCCCGGAGAATCCTCCACCGGAGGCTCCCATTTTCTTCACCATGGTATTCATCAGAAGAATCAGGAAAACAAAGGGTAGCACAATACTGACAATAATCTGCATCAGAAAGGCGGAATTATCCGGTCTCTTCCTGTATATCTCCACGTTATGTCTATAGAGACGCTCCACCAAAGATGCCGCATCCGCGTTGACCGGCACAACATAATAGACTCTGCTTTCTCCCTGCGTCAGTCCGGAAGAACTGTCGGATCCTGCATTATTTCTTCTCTTCAAATGATTCTTTAAAATCATCCCCAGGATAGTTTCCCAAGAAGTCCTATCGGAAATATCCTCCTTAAAATAAACCTCTTCCGATTTTAAACCGTTCTCTTTGAGACCTTCCTCATTATTCTTAGAGGAATCTTGCGACAAGGAGGAATTCTGTTCAGAGAAAGAAGTTTCTTCCTTTGACGTATCAAAGTTCAAGGCCTTTCCTTCTTCATCATCCCTGGCAATGCCTTCCTTCTCCTCTTTACTTGGATTTTCCTTCGGTTGCTCTGTCTGCACTCTACTCTTGGGGTAAACCGTAATCTGTCCGTCTCCCCACTCTACCTTGGCCACCAAATCCTGATCCACCATAGAAAGAAAACGACTATAGCTTAATTCCTGAGACATGCCCTTGGTCATAAAACGCTGGGCTACCGTATATATAAAGAAGGTTACTGTTGCCGCTATTAAAACGATGAGAACCGTCTGCCCCCAGTTGGAGAAGCCTCCATTCTCACCGCCTTTAAAATCATTATTATTATCCATTCCACTCTCCTTATTCTCATGGCTTACGCCGTTCTACCATTATACGGAGAGCCCCCACATAAAGCAAGGCAAATCGGAGTCGCCACAAGCTTTTTCCGTTTTGCCTATTTTTTTAAGATTTTCTATTATTTTTTTGTCAAACAAGGTTCCGAGAAGTTCTCTTACAACAAAGCGAAAGCTGAAAAATTCAATATCCTAGTGTTTTCTTGCATATAGGTCTGAAAACTGTTAGAACTTTACAGCTGAGCCACTACAAAATCCCCCATTTCCGAACAAGACAAAAGCTTTTCCCCTTCTTTTCCGGAGAAGATATCCTTGGTTCTGCCTCCCAATGCCAATACCTTTTCCACGGCATTCTCCACTCTTTTTGCCGCCTTCTTCTCTCCCAAGGACAGCTCTAAGAGCATGGCTGCGGATAGAATGGTAGCTAAGGGATTGGCGATATTCTGTCCTGCAATATCCGGAGCAGAACCGCCGCTTGGCTCGTAAAGCCCAAAGGCATTTTCCCCTAAGGAAGCAGAGGGAAGCATGCCCAAAGAGCCGGCAATCTCCGCCATCTCATCGGAGAGGATGTCTCCGAACATATTTTCGGTAACAATCACGGAAAAGTTTCTCGGATTTCTAACCAGCTCCATGGCAGTGGAATCCACTAAGGCATGGCGAAGCTCCACCTCCTTCTCTTCCTCTCCCAGCTTTGTGAAAATCTTTCTCCAAAGTCTGGAGCTATCCAAAACATTGGCCTTATCCACGGAGCAAAGCTTTCCCCCCCTTGCCTTTGCCAGGGAAAATGCGATACGTCCGATTCTTTCGATTTCATGGGCCCGATAAATCAGCTCGTCTCTGGCCACCTCTTCTCCATTTTCCTCGGTAATGGAGCGCTTTCCGAAATACAAGCCCCCGGTAAGCTCTCGAATCATCATAATGTCAAAGCCATCTCCAATGATTTCTTCCTTCAAAGGACAGGCATCCCGAAGCTCCTTGTAAAGCTTAGCAGGGCGCAAGTTACAGAAAAGGCCCAACTGCTTCCGAAGAGAAAGAAGGCCTGCCTCAGGGCGCTTTTCCACCGGCAAAGAATACCAGGGGGATACGCCCACCTTTCCCCCAATGCTTCCCATCAGCACCGCTTCAGAAGCTTTGCAAGCCTCTAACGTATCCTCCGGCAAAGGTTCTCCATACAAATCAATGGCTGCACCCCCAAAGGCCTTTTCGGTGAACTTAAGGCTAAAGCCCTCCAGCTCCGCTATCTTTTCCAATACCTTTTTAGCCTCTCTTACAATCTCCGGTCCGATTCCGTCCCCCGGCAACGTACAAATGGAATACTGCATCTTCGCTCCTTTCTCTTCTTACACTTTTTCACTGTTGAATGCATGCTCTTCTAAGAAACAAGGCTCTCCGTCTGTTATATACTTGTTCTCTTAAGATGCGAGACTCTATAGCCATTAAATCCTGTATTATATTCCCCTCTATTCTACTGTAAATTTCTTTTTTAACATATATGAATTTGCTATACTAGAAATAACGTGCTGTTTTTCAGCTTAAGTACATCGCTTTAGAAAGAGGAGTTTTATGGATAGATCACAGCTTACAGGAGAATTTAAACTGCATTCGGATTACGCTCCCATGGGGGACCAGCCTGCTGCCATTGAAAAACTGGTGAAGGGCTTGCAGGAGGGAAACCAGTTTGAAACCCTGCTGGGTGTCACCGGCTCCGGAAAAACCTTTACCATGGCCAATGTGATTCAACAAATCCAAAAGCCCACCCTCATCATTTCCCATAACAAGACTCTTGCGGCACAGCTTTACTCCGAGATGAAGGAATTTTTCCCGGAAAATGCGGTGGAATACTTCGTATCCTACTACGATTACTACCAGCCGGAAGCCTATGTTCCCAGCACCGACACCTATATTGAGAAGGATTCGGATATCAACGAGGAAATCGATAAATTGCGAAACTCCGCCATGGCAGCCCTTTCCGAGCGAAAGGACGTGGTGGTAGTGGCTTCCGTTTCCTGCATTTACGGCTTGGGAGCCCCCACGGAATATTTAAACATGGCCATTTCCCTCCGTCCCGGACAGATACGGGATAGGGATGAATTGATTAAAAACCTGGTGGAAATCCAGTACAACCGAAACGATATGGATTTTCGCCGCGGAACCTTCCGAGTAAAGGGGGACATTGTAGACATTTTCCCCGCGTCCGAAGGTGAGCAGGCCTATCGCATCCAGTTTTTCGGAGATGAAATCGAGGAAATTCAGCTGATTGATGCCCTCACCGGAAAGGGCAAGGCAAAGCTTGAGCACTGCATGGTCTTCCCTGCCACCCCCTATGTTATTCCTATGGAAAAAATGAAGATAGCCTGCAAAAATATTTTGGAAGAGCTGGATGAGCGGGTAGCCTATTTTAAGAGTGAAGAAAAGCTTTTGGAAGCCCAGCGTATTTCCGAGCGAACCAACTTTGATGTGGAAATGATTCGGGAAACCGGGGTTTGTTCCGGTATCGAAAACTACACCAGACACTTAAACTTTGCCCAACCCGGAGAGCCTCCCTACACCCTAATGGACTACTTTCCAGAGGATTACCTGATTATTGTGGACGAGAGCCATATCAGTCTGCCCCAGATTCGGGGAATGTATAACGGAAATCTATCCCGAAAAACCACTCTGGTAGACTTTGGATTCCGTCTTCCCTCCGCCCTGGATAATAGACCTTTAAATTTCAGCGAATTTGAAGGAAAAATCAACCAAATGCTCTTCGTTTCCGCAACTCCCGGAGAGTACGAGGCGGAGCATGAAATCCTAAGGGCAGAGCAGATTATCCGTCCTACAGGACTTTTGGATCCGGAAATCGTGGTACGCCCCACCAAGGGACAGATTGACGACTTGCTTTCCGAAATCCATAAGGAAACCGACAAGGGCAATAAGATTCTGGTAACAACCCTTACCAAGAAAATGGCAGAGGATCTTACCAAATATTTGCAGGAAGCAAAGGTAAGAGTTAAGTATCTCCACTCCGATATTGATACTTTGGAAAGAGCCGCCATTATCCGAGATATGCGTCTGGATAAGTTTGATGTTTTGGTGGGCATTAACCTGCTTCGAGAGGGACTGGATATTCCGGAAATTACGCTGGTGGCCATTTTAGATGCGGATAAGGAAGGCTTCCTTCGTTCCGAAACCTCTTTGATTCAGATCGTTGGTCGTGCTGCTCGAAATTCCGAAGGCCACGTTATCATGTATGCGGATACCATTACCGACTCCATGAGGCGTACCATTGACGAGACCAAGAGAAGACGTTCGATTCAGGAAGAATACAACAAAGCCCATGGCATCACCCCCACCACCATCAAGAAGGCGGTTCGAGATTTGATTGCCATCTCCAAGGTACTTCGGGATGATGAGAAGGGCTTCCAAAAGGATGTGGAATCCATGTCTAAGGCAGAGATTGAAAAGATGATTCGTGAGTTTAGTAAGAAAATGCGGGCAGCCGCTGCAGAGTTAAACTTCGAAGATGCCGCACTATATCGGGACAAGATTCAAGAGCTTCGGGACAGTTTAGAGAAAAACGGATAAGATTTATTCCTAAGGCAAATAGGTCTGAAATCGGAGTATTCTCTCTCCTATTTCAGACCTATTTTTTATAAAGACATGAATCATATCAAACTATTATGATTATGAGAGCTATAGCTTTGAACAGCCTGTTCCTCTGACCGCTTCCTTTAATTTCTATCTTTGATAGCCACAGTGGTTTTTTCCAGAATCTGATTACAATACTCGTAATGTCTCCGATAATACTCGGTGTACATGATGTCTACCAAGAAGAGCTGACTGATTTCTGCGGAGGTGGAGCCCTTCTGCAGAGAACCCACATTGGCTCCGCAAAGCAATAAAATATCCGTATAATCCGTAAGCTCCGACTTCTGGAAACGGGTGATGGATACCACAGTGGCTCCGGACTCCTTCGCCAGCTTTGCAATTTCCACGATGTCTCTGGTCGCACCGGAATAGGAGAAAATCACGGCCACATCTCCTCTTTCCATGGTTGCTGCACTCATTAGCTGCTGACTTACCATCTCCGAACAATAAACCTTCGGCTCAATACGATGGAACTTATTCATCGCCTTCATCGCAGTCAGCATGGAAGCACCAACACCGAAGAACAGAATCCGTTTTGCCTTGGAAAGGGCATTCATAGCCTCCGTAACCTTGTTAAAATCCAAGAGAGAATGAGTCTCCTTAATGGAATCAATGGTTTCTTCCAAAACCTTTCCGGCAAGCTCCATAATATTGTTATCCTGTAAAGAAACATTGCCTCCATCTCCCTCCTTGCTTTCCTTTCCATTTCCACGCATGGACAGAGAAAGAGTCATCTTAAATTCCTGGTAGCCCTTCACATTCATAGTTTTACAAAAACGGAAAACAGAGGTATCTCCCACCTTACAGGTTTCCGCCAAATCCGAAATAGACATAAACAGAACCTGATCGGGATTTTGTAAAATATAGTCCGCTACCTTCTTCTCTGCCTTGGTAAATTGGTTGTAAGCAGAGCGTATTTTCGTCAAAAAATCTTCCTGCATAGACTCACCCCTTCTGAAATTGTACAATATGATTATTATAGCAAATGGGAAATTTTTTTCAAGAAGCAGTGTATAAATGAATAGAAATTTTTTCTTTTTTCCGCTTTAAGGCGGATAGGATAAAGCTATTGGATTATAGGATAGGGAAAAGGCTAAATTGAAAAAGTAAATTCCAGTGCAGAAGTAAATTCTACCGAGCTTAAAAA
>NZ_DBHIGR010000031.1:0-16337 GCF_057249185.1 Oribacterium sp. | reverse complement strand
CAAAAGAGCAGGGCGTAGTGGAGTCGTCTTTGGCTTTTTGACATTTGTCCTGCCTCCTCTCCTTCAAAGAGCAGCTTCTTCATGGGGCGGTAGCTGATGAGCAGAAAGGCGGTGTTTAAGAGCAGGCAGAACAGCATTTTCCAAAAAGCCACCGGCATCCCCAGACTTCTTTGAAAGGGGATCAGGAAAGGATTTCCCATCAGCACCATGTCCGTGTCCAAATGGACGTTTCGGTAGTATAGGCTTAATAGGAGTATGCCCAGAGCAAAGAAGAGGGGAAAGAGAAAGCCCAGACTCTCCTCTCTTTTCCAACGAAGCTTCTCCTGTAGCAGTTCTATACAATAAAAGGTGAAGAGGGCGAAAACGCCCGTGCCCAGAATCAGAAGGGGGGAGGACAGGTCTTTGATGAGGCTAAAGCTTAGGACGATGCCTAGTAGAGAGGTGTGGGACAGGGCATCTATGGACATACTGCAATTTCGATAATAGACATAGGGACTGAGCATGCCCGTAGCTATAGCGCAAAGAAGAAAGACCAGACAGATTTCCGGCATGGCACTCCTTTCTTATCTAGGAAGAAACTTTTCAGTAGTTTTAGAAAGAAACTTTTCAGTGGTTTCAGGACAATGTTTTATGGCGTGAAGTTTGGATGCCGGCATGGAGCTCTTTCAGGAAAAGCAGTACCGTAAGGCTTCCTCCCATCAGTACGATGATGCCGGCTCCGGTGGAAAAGCCTTTTTGGCTTAGGCTTAGGCCTGTTCCCAATAGGGAATAGAATAGGGATAGCAGTCCCGCCAGCAGGAAAATGACGTTTCGCCTTCCGGAGAGTTCTCTGGCAAAAAGCATTGGCAGAACCAAAAAGGATGCCATCAGAAGCACCCCCAGCATCTTGATGCCCAGGGCAAGGAGGGGAATCAGAAGAAACCGAAGCAGGATATGCATTTTCCTCTCCTCCACCCCCAGAAATTCTCCATATTCCGGATCAAAGCAATACAGACAAAATGCCCTTCTAAATAAGAAGAAAAGACTTAGGCTAAACAAGCTCCAGAAGAGAATCAGAACAAAGTCTTCCTTTTGCAGGAAGGCTGCGGAGCCGAAAAGAAAGCTTTTCAGGCCGGATTGGGAGGCTTTGGCAAAGTGGGTATTTCCCGTGATTACAGTTTTTAAAACCATTCCCAGTCCGAACATTCCGCTTAGGCTTAGCGCCAGAGCGCTTTCTCCCCGCATTCCCTGCTCTTCCTTCGTGAGGCTTTGGATAATGCGGAGAGTACAAAAGGCTGTAAATGCAGCGCCCAGGGCAAGAATCTTAGGGGACTTGGTGGCAAAGAGCATATAGGCCAGAATCACTCCGGGATAGGTGCCGTGTCCCAGAGCATCTCCCAGCAGGCTTTGCTTTTTATAGAGAAGAATGCCTCCGATGAGGGCAGCGCTGAGGGCCAGCACCCCCAGGGGGAGGGCGATTACAAAGAAATCATAGGATAAAAAGAACATAGGCTTTCGCTTTCTATGGAGAAGCCTGCTGTATCGGGAAATCCCATTTATAGAACAAGCCTCTTATGGAGAAATAGCAATTTTCTTATGCAGACATGGTTTAGTATGAAAAAATGGCTTCTACGTTTTCAGGGCTCAATACCTCTTCAGCTCTTCCGAAGCCGTAGCTTCCCGCCTTAATCCACAGGATATTATCAAAGTTCTCCTGCAAACGGCTCAGATCGTGGTGGATGCAGAGGATGGTCTTTCCCATTTTCTTGAATTCCTTCAGCTTTTCCGTGATGCTTCGTTCGCTTTTTTGGTCAATGGCGGCGAAGGGTTCATCTAACAGGAAGAGTTTGGCTTCTTCTGCCAGAGCTCTCGCCAGGAAAACCTTCTGCTTCTGCCCTCCGGAAAGTTGGCTAATCTGCCGTTTTCGTAGCTCTGTTAAGCCCATTTCCTCCAGTGCCTTGTCTCTTTTCTCCCGATCCTCGTTTCTAATAGGAAGAAACCAGCCTCGTTTTTTGTAGGACGCCATCTCTACCACCTCTTCCACAGTGATGGGAAAGTCCCAATTCACCTTGGCGCTTTGGGGAATATAGGAAAGGTAATTTTTCGCCTTCTTCCCCTCTTCTCCGAAAATGCGGACGGTTCCGGCATTTTTCGGAAGAAGCCCCAGCACCGCCTTCATCCAAGTGCTTTTTCCGGCGCCGTTGGGTCCGATAATGGCGGTCATGCTTCCTTCCGGAATCTCTACGGAAAGTCGGGACAGCACTTCCTTTTCCCCGTAGGAGACGGAAAGCCCCTGACAGGAAATGGCGGAGGGCATCACAGACGTGTTCGTAAGCATGGCTTCACTACCGGCTTGTGCGTGGGAGAATTGCGCCAAGGAAAAGTTCTCTGCATCCATCCTCTTCTCCTTCTATTTCAGGTGGTCTACAATCAGGTCTACGTTGTAGCGCACCATGGTGAGGTATGTGTCTCCCGCCTCTCCTCGGAGTCCCAGGGAGTCGCTAAAGAGTCCGCCCTCTCCTTCCTTTTCTCCTTCCACCACCTCTACGGAAAAGCCCTTTTCCTTGCAGGATTCCTGGAGCTTCTTCATGCGCTGGGGATCGGTAGTAGATTCCGTGAAAATGGCCTTAATCTTGTGGTCTACGATAAATTGCGCGGTTTCCGCCATGTCATAGGCAGACACTTCGCCATCGGTACTGACGCCCTGGGGCGCTTTTACTTCGATACCGTAGGCTCTGGAAAAATACTGGAAGGCATCGTGGGGGGTAAGCAATACTCGACTTTCCTTGGGAATTTCCTCAAGTCTTTTCTTGGTATATGCTTTCAGCTCTTCCAGCTCCTTCTGATAGGCTTCTTTCCGTTCTTCGATAGCTTTCTTTTCTTCAGGTAGTTTTTCTTCCAAAGTAGCCGCCATGGTGGAGACTGCCTGTGCATACAGGTCTTGGTCAAACCAAAAATGGGGATCCGGCACATCTTCTCCTTGGAAGGCCTGAATGATCTTATCCTCCGGGAAATCCTTGGAAACCATGACGCCCCCCTGTGCCTTCAGGGCATCCTGCATTTTCCCCTCAAAATGTAAGCCGTGGTAGAAAAGCAGTTCTGCGTCCTGCATCTTCTTTAAGTCCTCGGGCTTCGCCTCATAGGTGTGGGGATCCTCTCCTCTTGGGATAATGCAGCTGATTTCTACGCTGTCTCCTCCCAGCACCTCCGCCATATCTTCTAAGAAGCTGGTGGTGACGCAGAGCTTGAGCTTATCCTTTGCGCCGGTGGAGCTTGCGTCTTTGGATTTTTCGTCTGTCGAGTTTGCATCAGGAGACTTTGCTTCCGGGGAGTTTGCGTCTGTAGAATAATCTTCCGCTTTATTGGCGGATTGGTTTTTGGATGGACTTCCGGATTGGCTTTCCATGGCTGCACCACAACCTGCGGAGAGAGCGGTCACCAGAACCAAGCCTAGGAGTCGTTGGAATATGAGCTTTCCGTAGGAGACTTTCTTGTTCATTGTTGTTTTTCCTTTCCTTTGATTTTTCGTTTTCGTATTGCTGTTTCTTGATGGTTTCTTGATGGTTTCTTCTTCATGACTACTTCTCGAATGCTAAAATCAGTACCATTTATCAAGTTCTATATTTTTCTTACACCATTTGAGAAGCTTTATTCTTTTTGTAAGGTTATCCTTACAAGTGATTCTATTACTTTGTATACAAGATTGCAAGAACTTCTTTTTCACTTTTGCTCCTTTTTCTTATTTTTCCAAAAAATAGGCAAAAAATCAGAAAGAAGAAAAGACTGGAAATGAAAAATACGCTACAATGGGGATTGATAGAAGTTAAAAGAAGAAAAATACATTTTCCGTAAAAGAAATACCGAAGTTCAAAGGAGGAATGGGCAATGGCTATAGAAATAAAGGACAGAAAAGAGGAAATGGCGAGGGAAGAATTGACTCTCCTGGTTCGGCGTTACCCGGTGCTTTCCGGAATCGAAGAGAATATCTGGCAGGCTTTTACCATGATGCGGGATAGCTATGCTAAGGGGGGCAAGCTTTTGTTATGCGGTAACGGCGGCAGCTCCGCAGATACGGATCATATCGTAGGCGAGCTGATGAAGGCCTTTTGCAGTAAGCGCCCTTTGGCGCCTGAACTTCTGTCCAATGTAAAAAAGCTCTTCGGAGAAGAGGAAGCCTCTTACTTCGAAAAGCATTTGGAGCAGGGACTGCCTGCCATTTCCTTTAGTAGTCAAACCGCCCTGCATACTGCCTTTAGCAATGACCAGGACGAAACGCTGTTTTATGCCCAGTGTCTCCTTGGTTACGGAAAGCCGGAGGATCTGCTCTTTTGTATCAGCACCTCCGGAAATGCCAAAAATGTTTCCTATGCCTTAAAGCTTGCCAAGGCTATGGGCATCCCCAGCATTTTGCTGACAGGAAAGGACGGGGGAAAGGGCAGAGCGATTGCAGACCTTTCTTTGATTGCGCCGTCTAATGAGACGTATCAGATTCAGGAGCTGCATCTGCCGATTTATCATAGTCTTTGCCTGATGCTGGAGAAGTATTTCTTTGCAGTGTAAAAGGGACTGTATTCATTGATGGGAGACGCTTAGATGCAGTATAAGCATGGAATCGGCACAAAAAAGAAATAGCATAATGCTAATATATTTTTCGATTATTTAGGTTACAATATAGAGTGGAGGATTTGACAATGAAAAACCTGTTTGAACGCACCAGTTCCACTTGGGTGCGGTATAGTGAATATGAATGGAAGAAAGCGGAGGACGGTATTTTGTACCTGACTCCCACAGAAATGGCACAGCCAAGCATTTATGACCCGCTGACCGAGTATCAGTAGATCGTTTTGGACGCTATCAATATCGGGCGCATGGGAATGAGTAAGACTGGTAAGCCGATGGCAATCAATATGAGTTTTCAACGAGAATATGCGGAACGCTACGATTGGATGGTGATACATAATGGCTGAGAACAAGAATACAAAATTACAAATTCGGAACAGTACCGTGGATTTTCTTGTATTTACAAAAGATGCTCATGAGGATGGCATTGAAGTCCGTGTGCAGAATCACGATGTATGGTTGACACAAAAAGCAATCGGTCAGCTTTTCGATGTAGATAGAAGCGTTATCACGAAACATTTGAAAAACATTTATGAAAGCGGCGAATTGTCCGAGGATTCAACTTGTGCAAATTTTGCACAAGTTGCGGATAACGGAAAAACTTATCAATACAAGTTCTATTCTCTATCAGCCATAATTGCTGTTGGATACCGAGTTAACTCTGACAGAGCCACTCAGTTCAGGCTATGGGCAACAAAAGTGTTGTATACCTTTACAAAGCAAGGATATGTTTTGGATAAAAGCAGATTGATTAACGGTCAAATCTTCGATGAGGATTATTTTGACCACTTAATTTCTGAAATACAAGAGATTCGAGCCAGTGAGCGCCGTTTCTATCAAAAAATTACAGACATCTATGCTACTGCCGTTGATTATTCCCTTGATAGCAAAATTACGAAAGATTTCTTTGCGACAGTACAAAATAAGATGCACTATGCCGTTCACGGAAATACCGCAGCAGAGGTCATTGTAGCAAGGGCAGATCACACAAAAGAACATATGGGATTGACCTCATGGCGTAATGCACCCGATGGAAAAATTGTCAAAGCAGATGTATCGATTGCAAAAAATTACTTATCTAAAGGTGAAATACAGGAACTTAACGAGATTGTCACGATGTATCTGGACTACGCTACAAGGCAAGCCAGACGGCATATCCCCATGACAATGGCAGATTGGGCTTCCAAACTGGATGCGTTCCTGCAATTCAACGATGCGGAAGTCTTGCAAAACAAGGGTAAAGTCACAGCCGCAATCGCCAAAGCCTTTGCAGAGAGCGAATTTGAGCAATATCGGATCATTCAAGACCGATTGTATCAAAGCGATTTTGACCGGCTTGTAGCCAGTACCGAAGCAAAAAACAACTGACGAGAGAGAAAGAATGCCCGCTATCAGCCATTATAAGCCGATAACGGGTATTTTCCATTAAGCATATACAAGTTCGGTTAAGATAATTTCTTCCGCGCGGTTGCAAATGGAATTGATACGGCGCATCCATTCCATTTGGTCAGCCACTTTGAGCGCTTCGGTTACGCCCTCTTGCTTTGCCATAGCGGACACTGCCTGGGTGTAAAGGTCTTGATTGAACCAAAAGTGGGGATCCTCCCCTCATGGAATGATACAGCTGATTTCCACGCTGTCTCCTCCCAGTACCTCCGCCATATCTTCTAAGAAACTGGTGGTCACCCAAAGCTTGAGTTTGGAGTTTGCATCAGTGGAGTTTGCATCTGCCGATTTATCATACTTTGTGTTTGATGTTGGAGAAGTATTTCTTTTAGTGTAAGGAGGGAGAAAGGGGCTATAAATCTATAGCCTCTTCCTCCAGTAAAAACTGTTCAACTCCCAAATATAGAATTCCGTCTTCATCATACTTCGGAAGAATATAGTCTTTTACAATAACGATTTTTTTAAAGAAATCTCCGGACTGCTTTAAGGAGGCTGTTTCCTGTGCTCTTTTCTCCGGGCTGTCTACATGTAAGGCTGACTGAATATAATATTTATTGCTTCCTCGATTCACTATAAAATCAATTTCCAGATTTTTCCGTGCTCTTTTGCCCTCTTCATTTTTATAGTTTTGCTCCACTACGCCCACGTCCACATTTAAGCCACGCATACGGAGTTCGTTGTAAATGACATTTTCCATAATGTGCGTCATTTCGTTTTGTCTAAAATTCAGTCTGGCATTTCTGAGGCCGGTGTCGGAAAAATAATATTTGTAGGGTGAAGAAATGTATTTTTTTCCTTTCACATCAAATCTTCTGGCTTTTTCCATCAAAAAGGCATCAATAAAATAATCCAAATAAGTGCTGATGGTTAGCTGAGAGATTTTGATATTTTTTTCCGATTGAAAGGTATTTTCCAGCTTTCTCGGATTGGTAAGGGAGCCAATGGAAGAGGAAACAATATCCAGTAAATCTTCCAGGATAAAGGCTTCTTTGCCAATACGGTTCCTCTCCATCACATCTTTAATATAGGTATTCTGAAAGAGATTTTTCAGATATTCGCTTTTTTCTTCCGGCGTTTTCCTGCTAAGGACGGTAGGCATCCCTCCATATAGACAATATTCTTCGAAAGCCAGTCTGGGATTTCCCTCATAGCAGGAGGAAAACTCTGCAAAGGAAAAGGGATATACTCGAATTTCATCCCCTCTGTCCCGAAACTGAGTCAGAACATCAGAGGACAGCATCTTTGAATTGCTGCCAGTAATGTAAATATCCGCATTGGGGAGCTTTATAAGACCCAAAACCAGATCCACAAAGCTAATCTTGTTTTCACTATTTTTCAGATATGGATTTTCTACTTCCTCCATAAATTGAATCTCATCAATAAAGACATAATAGTTTTGCTCTTGCTTCATGCGCTCTCGAAGATAGGAATCCAGCGTGAGAGGATTTCTATACTGCATATTACGAAGCTCATCCAAAGCTATGGTAATGATTTGCTCCTCTTTGATCCCAATGCTAAACAAATATTTTTTATACAGCGTAAACAGAAGGTATGACTTTCCGCATCGCCGAATACCGGTGATGATTTTTACCCTTCCATTGTCCTTTTTATCGATTAAACGCTTTAAATATCTCGGTCTTTGCACTTCCATAAGCTTCTCCATTTTATATTTTCGTGTAAATACACAGTTTTGTAAAATATTTCTCTATTATAAATGCAAAAAATGGGAAGAACAAGACTAGGATAAACTCTCTTTCAGACCTATATTGCCTAAAATCTCTTCATTGCTTTATTTTTTTTACTCCTTTGTTCTAAAAATTTCTTCACTTCAGCTGCATCCCGAAGATGTGTAATACGTAAAGAAGAGTCCTTTTTTCTTGTCAAAGACTCCTGGTATGATTCTTCTATAGCATTAGCAAATTTTTCGACCTGCTCTTTACCTGATACCACAAAATTTTTTGTTATACTTCCAGTCGCCATAGGTTCTCCTTAATCTCAGTTATGCAGTTATCTTATTCTTAACAAAAGATTTTTCCCTTCACTCTCACAATATGCTTATTTACATTCTATGTAAAAAGTGTAATATTTCCAAGAAAAAAAACTATAAAAGATTTTTTCTTCTTATCTTCATTTTATAAAAATGTGTATTTACATAGTTTTGTAAAATGAATCGTCTATATGCCAAAAAAATTTAACTTTCTGGCGGAACTATGAATCAATCGAGGCTAATAAGCGACATCAAAATGTCGGTTTGAATGTCGGTTTGAATGTCGGTTTGAAAAAAAAAACGAGAGAGTATCGCAAACTTGCGATACTCTCTCGTAATAAAAGAAGCTGTACATATAAAAATTATGTTGTATCAATATAAATCCTAAAGAAGGGTAATCTGAACCTGCTGCATTCTTGCTACAATTCTCTTTTATAGTACCATTATGCATATTGTATTGTTTTTATTTGCTGTAGTTCGAGATCAAGCTTTCTTTTCTGCATTCGAATATCGATGTCATTCTGCATATTGATGAAATATTCATCCGATACACCAAATAACTTCGCCAGTCGGAGGAATGTATCAATCGTGATTTTTCTTCTATTATGCAGAATATCTTGAATTCTGGAAACAGGAACATGAATTGCTTGTGCAATGCTATATGCGCTTAGCTCCATCGGCTCCATAAATTCTTCTCGAAGGATTTCACCAATGCTGGGTGGCTCAATATAATTTAATTCCATAACTTCTCCTTTTTAGTGGTAAAGCAAAATCTGTCAGCCCGAGAGCTGGCAGATTTTGTTGGATGGATATTTGATTTTTACAGTCCCTCTCTCTCTACAATCCATCTTGCGGCTTCTTCTAAATTTTCAAAATAAGGAGGACAGGGCTTTCCCTCCTCTTCTATCTTTCTTTTCTCTTCTGCGCCGTAACCCGTAGCCAAAAGAATAGGCTGTACGCCGAAGCTTTCTCCCGCCTCGCAGTCCAAGGCTTTATCCCCAATCATATAGGAGCGGGATAGCCAGGTTTTTCTTTCTGCTGCTTGCTTGTGCTCCTGCTCCAACGCTTCCCGTTCTTCCCGGCTTAAGCGGTAGGGGCTTTGAATGGGTGACTCTGCTTCATTTCCCTGCAATAAATCCCACTCCGCCTGATAAAGCATTCCGGGGTTTGGCTTTCGGCAATCACATTCCCTTTGGTACTCCCCTATCCCCTTCGGATGGTGGGGGCAGTAATAGATGCCTTTTAGAAAAATGTCTCTCTTTTTAAGCTCATCCCGAAGATAGCTATGGAGTACCTCCGCATCCTTTTCTCCGTAATAGCCTCTTCCGATTCCGGCCTGGTTCGTGACTACCACCAGCTGAAAGCCGGCTTTTGACAGGATAGACAGGCCCTCTAAAACATGGGGGAGAAAACGAAAATCCTCTACCTTATGTAGGTAAGACACTTCCTCATTGATGGTGCCGTCCCGATCCAGGAAAACGGTTTTTTGCAATGCTTTATCTTCCATGTTTTCCTTGCTCCACGTCCGAAATAAACTGTCGGTAATCTTCAGGAATGCCGATATCCATAAAATAGCCATGGAAGGGAAGGCCAAAGATCCGCTTTCCTTCGGAAAGCCATTTGGGGATACAGTCCTGCTCTAAGCTCTGCTTTCCTTCGGGGATTTCCGCAATGAGGCTCTTCTTCATCACATAGATTCCTCCGTTGATTTCCCCGGCTAAGGACTTCTGCCCACCATCTCCAAACTTCTCATTCCATGCCAAAATCCGACCTGCTGCATCTCTTCGCACTGCGCCGTAGCGGGAAATATCCTCTACGGCTCTGGTGGCCAGGCTGAAATCCCCGTCATTTTCCTGATGAAAACGGTAAAGTCCTTGATAATCCATGGGAAAATAGGTGTCCGCATTCAGCACCAGTACCTCTTCCTCCAAAATCTTCGGCAGGGCGTTTCGGATGGCGCCCCCGGTGCCCAGAGGCTCTTTCTCATAGGAATAGGCAATTTTTAGGCCAAAGCCGGAGCCGTCCTGAAAATACTCTTCAATCATCTCCCCCATATAGCCCAGGGCGAAAATCACCTCCGTAATGCCCTTGTCCCGGAGCATTTCCAGAAGATACTGTAAAAAGGGCTTTCCGCAAATATCCGCCATGGGCTTGGGGCGGTCCGCCACCACGGAACGAAGTCTGGTACCCATTCCTCCACATAATAAGATTGCCTGCATTTTCCCTCCTTACAAACCACCTTGCCACCGGCACAGGATTCTATCGAGTTTTAAAACTCTCTGCACCGGTAGCTTGATTTTCACTACTGTTCTTCTTGCACTTGTGCCGGAAAATCCCTTTTCGGCACTGAAATTACTTTTCTTTCCTTCACTTACTTTAACTCCAGCACTTCTCCGTCTTTTCCGAGACCGAAGTCCTCTCGAATGCCTTCAAATACCGCCTCTGTGGAGAATGCCTTTTCCACAAACTCCAAGGACTTCTGTCCCATTTCCCGAAGCTTTGGAATGTTTTGGTAGAGAAGGGCGCCGGTTTTCGCAAATTCTCTTTCTTCTCCCTCGATAGCCACCACTTCCTCAATACCCGGGATGCCTTCCGCACCGCAGGGAGTGGTCAGGATGGCTGCTCCTTCATGGAGGGCTTCCACAACTTTTCCCTTCACGCCTGCTCCGTAGCGCAGGGGCACAATCACCATTCGGCTTTCCTGATAAAGGCTATGAAGCTTTTCATCACTGACAAAGCCCAGTACCTCTATGCCCTCCTGCTGTCCCAGGGCCAGAACCTTCTCTGTAGGCTTACTGCCCACGATGCGGAAGGAAATGTTCGGAAGCTGTCTTCTCATTAAGGGGAAGATTTCCTTGGCAAACCAAAGCACGCCGTCCTCATTGGGCGGGTGGGCAAAGCCTCCCACAAAGAGCATTCCTTCCCGGCCCTCCGTCATTTTCTCCACCTGCACGGAGTCGGAGAACACATAGGCGGTGATGGCCTTTACCGGAATACTGTCGTCAATCTTATGGATTTCCTCCACCTCTAAGTTGGAGGGGTAATAGCTGATGTCCGCCTTTTGCAAGACGGAAAGCTCCATGCTCTTAAAGTAGGCGATTTCCTCTAAAAGCTCCGGTCTTGGCTTTAGGGCATACTCCCTTTGCAGACGGAGAAAATGCAGGTCATGACCGTAGAAAATAATCTTCCAGTCCGTATTTTCCTTGATATAGTCAATGTACTTGGAGGCAATGTGGGGGCGGTTCAGATAAGCAATCTGTATCATCTGCTTATTGTCTTCCATCCACTTCCAAATGCCCCCCTGCATCTTACTGCCGTAGAGGACTTCGATGCCCATTTGCTCCAAAGCTTCCGTGTAGGTCTCTTCCTTTAGGAAATTGTCCCCTAAGAACTTTATCTGCACGCCCTTTTCCGCCAGCATTTTCAGGTACTGGTAGGTGGTTTTGGAGCCTGCGTCCTTGTCAAAGGTGGGTACATAGTGATCCACGAAGAGCACATAGCGTTTGCCCATGCCCCGTTCTCTGGCCTGGAAGGGGTTGGGACTTCCGATATTGACGCACTGCTTCTTCAGCTCTTCCTTCCATTTTTCCTTGAAT
Source organism: Oribacterium sp. (assembly GCF_057249185.1). Classification (NCBI taxonomy): domain Bacteria; kingdom Bacillati; phylum Bacillota; class Clostridia; order Lachnospirales; family Lachnospiraceae; genus Oribacterium; species Oribacterium sp. The sequence continues at coordinate 4,709 of NZ_DBHIGR010000031.1, read as the reverse complement.
TTTTCCTGATTGACCTTCTGATAACGCTTAAGGCCTGTGCCTTCCACATCCGTTCCGTTGGAAATGCCTTCATAGTGGATGACCTTGGACTTTGGCTGGTACAATACCTTTTTCCCCATTTTCCGAACAGAAAAGGCCAGGTCGGAATCCTCGCAGTAGGCGGGGGCAAAGAGCTCGTCAAATCCCCCAAGCTCCTTCCAAATACTTGTTCGCACCAAAATGGCGGCACCGGAAATGTAGTCCACTTCCTTCACATAGTTGTACTCCGGATCCTCCGGGTCTTGCAATCTGCCGTAGTTCCAGCCGGAAGCATCGGACCAGATAATTCCGCCCGCCTCCTGCAATCTTCCGTCCGGGTATACCAGCTTGGAGCCTACGATTCCCGCATCCGGTCGTCTTTCCATCAGCTCCACCAAGGAGGACAGCCAGCCCTCCGTCACTTCCGTATCATTGTTCAGGAAGAAAATGTATTCTCCCTTGGCTAAAGCGGCTGCCTGGTTACAGTTTTTCAAAAAGCCCATATTTTCCTTGTTCCGGGCAATCACCAGATTTTCCGAAAAAAGCCGTAAATCTCTAGTAGCATCCGTGGACACATCATCCGCAATAATTACCTCGTATGGTGTTTCCGTAGAACTTGTGAAACGGAGAATGGACTGTAAACAGCGGTAGGTGTAGTGAATCTGGTTATAACAGGGAATCACGATACTGACCTTAGGCTTGTCCACCTTGGGAAGGCAAACCTTTCCCCCATCAAAATAGGCCTGTCCGATTTTTAAATGTCCGGAAATCCGATTTCTTCCCTCTGCCGTAAAATATAGAGGCAGGGTTTTAAAGGGGTGGAGCAAACTCCGTCCCATGTAGTGAAGAATCAGTCTTCTCTTACTGTCCTTTGGAAAACGGCGGTTAAAGGAGGCGGAAAGTCGTCTTCTGATTTTCGATGGCAGACTTTGGTGCCGTTCAAAGTAATTTCGCTCCTCCTGTAACTGGGCAATGTCCCGCTCATGGGCACGAATCACATTTTCCAAATTGCCCACATGAACGTTGGTTAAGCGGTTTACCTCCCGCTCTTTCTTTACAGAAATCTCTTTTTCCTTCAGCTCTTCCTGCAAATATTGAATCTGCTCTCTCCGAAGGGCAATTTCTTCCTTCTGCTTTTGGAAATTCTCCGGGCTCATGCGACTTTGCTGGTAAGCCCAAACATTTTCCTCCTGTCCCTCTCCATGAACCTCTTCCTGGAAAATGGCCTCTTTTCGCTCGCAGGAAAGAAGCTCCGGCTTGTTGATGGAAAACAAACGGAAGAAGCTTTCTTCGTCCTTGTATTTTAACTTGTCCTTATATTCTTCGTACCAGTAATGGAGGATGCGGTACAGGAGGAAAAGTCGTTCTTCGCCCTCTTCCTTCACCCACTCGCAGTCAATGAGCACCGCCTGCTCTCCGTCCATGATGACATTTTCAAAAAGTAAATCCAGGTTGGCAGGCTTTATGAAGCTTTCCTCTCCCAAAAGAAGCTGCAGGGCTTCCTGGATTTCCTTTACCGGAGCCTTCCCTTGGGAAATCAGCTCTCCCAGAATTTCTCCGATGCTCTTTCCCTTTACAAAGGGATACAAAATGCTGGAAGGGGACTGGGAACCGGCATAGGCCCGCCAAAAGCCTTCCTCCTCCAAAACCTGAATCTTCCGCTGAGCAAAGCTTTCGCTAAGGAGCTTCCGCTTCTTCGGTAAAGCATCAATGTGGGCATTGGCCTCCGCCCCTATGCCTTCCTTTAAGACCTTTCGCTTGCCCTCTTTATCCCGAAGAATCTCGGTTTTCAAGGCATACTCCGGCTTTCGGCTGGAATTGTACTTGATATACTCCACTTCCTCGCTATGAACGTCCTTCATAGAAAGGATAGCCGTAGCATCTCCCCGGAAACGGTAGAGGAAGCTTGGGGCAAATTGGGGGAAAACCCCTTTCTTTCCCAGTGCCACATAGCCGTAGCTCTCCTCTCCCTCCTTGGGAAGTCTTTTTTCTGTATAAAAGTGAATGGGATACTCTAAGGAAGGCATAGGAAAATAAAGACTTGCCCGAGCTTTCGGGTAGTCCTTTTTCAATCCCTCTTCCAGCATTTTCAAAGCATCATAGCTTTGGTAAGCCGGCTCTTTCTCGTAGTAGCCGGTGGAAATGCGCTCCAGAGCATTCTCATTTTCCATCCCCAAAATCACTTCGCCCCCGGGAAGCAGCCACTTCTCCAAAAAGGTACGAAGCATCTCCTCCAAGGAGCCTTGGAAGAGCATCAGATGTCGCTTCGTCAAAAGGGGGATAATGATATAGTCAAAGCGGTCTTCTTCCAAACGAAGACTGATGCTTTTCACTCTTTTTCGTAGAAGCTTTTCAAAAAGCTCCTGGCTGTCCTTTTCTGCCAGAAGCAGGACCTTGCTGTCCTTCTCCAGCCCCCCTTCTCCGGGGAAAAACGAAATCCATTCGATTAAGTTGGATTGCAGCTTCGAAAAACTCATGCCTCATGCCTTTCCAGAGTCACTTCCGACTCCATATCGTAAATTCCTACGGTGTTTTTATTGGATAAAACGGTAATACTGGTAATGTCGTATTTTCTGTCATAAACCGTGTGCTCCCCCTCTTCAAAGCCGGTGCAGGAGATGGAGAGAAGGTACTCTCCCCCTTGCAGGTTCATCCGCTGGGTAAAGGTGCAGTAGTACTCATCTCCCTTTTTTACCGCCGGGATTTCCTTGCCTTCAAAAAGGGTATTGGTGCCGCTTAAGTCCATGCCCCGCTTGTCCTTAATGGTGAAGGTGAAAATGGGGGCAGTGATATTGTCATGGAAGACAATCCGTTCTTTGATGGAAAACTCCTCGCCCTTTAACAGCACATTGCCGGGGCGCCCGTCCTTATCCAGTACGCCGAAGTCCAGAATCTCCGCCTTGCCGTTTCCGTACTGTTGGCTGGAAGGGTTTAAGGTCAAATGGTCTTTCATAAAGCCTGTAGGTTTTGGGGAAGATTGGCCGGCTTTGGAGGATGTGGATTCGGCATGCTCTCCGGCTTCGCCGGCATTTCCCGTGGAAATTCTGCCGGAATCGCTACCGGAATCGCCACGCTTGTTATCGGTATTCTCGCCTGTTTCGGTGGAACCGGCTGTGCCTTTTGTCCCGTCAGCTCCGGCTTTACCGGTTTTGTCACTAGCTCCACCGCTTTCGATATTTCCGGCTTTGGCTGTTCCGCCACGCCGGTCATCCACGTTTCCAAGGAAGTTTTGTTCCTCCATAAACTGCTCGGCATGGGGATCTTTTCCCGCCAAAATCTTCTTGTACTTGTCCACCATTTGCCCGGGAAGGCCTTCCCCAACCTTTTCTCCCTTGTGGAAAAGCACCACCCTGTCGCAGTACTTCATTACCGAGCCTAAGTCATGGGTTACCATCAAAATGGTGGTCCCCTTCCGCTTTAATTCATCCATGCGGTGATAGCATTTGGCCTGAAAGAACACATCTCCCACGGACAATGCCTCGTCCACAATCAAAACCTCCGGATCAATGGAAATATACAGGGCGAAGGCCAGACGGACAAACATACCGCTGGAATAAGACTTTACCGGCTGGTAAACGAAGTCTCCGATATCCGCAAACTCCAAAATGGCAGGGAGCTTCTCATCCATCTCTGCCTTACTAAAGCCCATCATGGTGCCGTTCATATAGATATTTTCAATGCCGGTATAGTCCTGGTTAAAGCCGGCGCCCAGCTCCAAAAGAGCGCAGATACTTCCCCGGCTTTCCACCTTTCCCGTGGTGGCACTGAGTACCCCGGTAATAATCTTCAGCATGGTGGACTTGCCGGAGCCGTTGGTGCCGATAATCCCCACTGCCTCTCCTCTTCCCACGGAAAAGGAAATATCTCTCAGGGCATAGAAATCCTTATGGTAAGATTTTTTCCGAAGGCTAATGCTTTCCAGTAGCCGGTCTATGGGCTTATCGTATAAACGATAGACCTTGCTTACCTGATCCACCGAAATGATTTTCTCTGCTTCTTCCATAGTCCCCCTTAAAATCTATTGCTTTATGTTTCTGGTTTTGCTTTGTTCTGATTTTGCTCTAATGTTTCTAATTTCACTTTGTTCTGATTTTTGTTCTGATTATTCAGCTTATTCTAACTCTGTTGTTTCACTCTGTTGTTTCACTCTGTTTTTCGGCCCGGTCTGTCCCTCGCCGTTCTTTCCGCTTCGCTCTTCCTTAGCGCATTGGAAAATCCTCCTGCCCATCCTTAGAAAGGCAGTACTCTGAACGAAAAGTATAACATAAAATCAGAATCTTTTCTCTATAAACCACATTTACATCACTGTTAAATCTGTCAAGGAATTATTAGCAATTCTTGTCATTTCATTGGCCAAATCGCTTTGTAAAGCAGGCAAATTATTTGTAATATATCTTTGATACCCCCAAGGGATACTAAAAATCTTATCAAAATTTCCACTGCTTTGTAATATTCGTAAATCGTCCACAAGCTGTGGACGATTTAATGGGGAATACATTTCATAAAATTTTTTCAAGCATTTGTATATACTCTTTATCACTTATGATAGTTAAATCTTTTTTGTTCAATATCATCACTCCTATCTCTATAAATTTTCTATAGTTTTTTGCATTTTTCTTTAATTTGACGAAATGTTTCTATATCTTCTTCCAATTCATCTTGAATCAAATCCAAATAGGAATACCCTAGCT
>NZ_DBHIGR010000030.1:0-16353 GCF_057249185.1 Oribacterium sp. | reverse complement strand
ATGCTTTGCCGGTAACAGGATCTTTGCCATAGATTCTTTCGTTAGCCGCATTTTCATCGGAGCCTTGCTTCGCCAGGGGGGTCATCTGGGTTAAATCCAAATCCATAACAAGGCTTACCTTCTTCTTGGAAAAGGAAGATTTTCCATAATTAATGCGATAAATCATGGGATTTCCATCCGCAGAGCTTAGCTCATAGTGCTTCTTAGCATCTTCCAAGTCTGTAGGAAGATGAAAACTTCCTTCTACGTCATTTCCCAAAGTAAAGGCGGAACGAAGACCTGTCTCTAAATTTCTTACGAACATATCATTTGATCCCGGCATAATTCCGGCTGATGCATTAATGATATTTGTCACAGGAGAAACATCCAAATCCGCCTTCAGAGAATAGCTATCCTCCTTATTCACCTGATGTGCTGCGATATTTGTACTATCATAGGCTTCTGTACTCTCATCCTTTTTAATGGAAAGATCCCCTTGGAGAACTACATCTTTGTTTTTAAGCCTGGTAATTACATTCTCTTCTACTCCGGTATGACTTTCCGCAATGGTCTTCTCTCCCTTGGCATCTTCTGCCGTCACAGTGGCATCCACATGAATCACAGGTCCGGTTTCCCCTCCACTGGTTTTATCTGCATGCGTAGAAATGTCCGTACCTTGTTTTTGATCATCCGACACCACGGTATTCACATTGTTCGGTGCAGTAGTACCGGGATCCACTGCAGCTTCTTCTACTGTAACAACTGACTCTTCTCCCCCGCTGGTTGTTCCCGCTCCTACGGCTGTGCCTGTTGCTGCCGTCGATCCTGTCGCTGCTTCTGCCACTACTCCTGTTGCAGTTTCTGTCGCTCCTGTTACCGTTTCTGCCGCTGCTCCTGTTGTAACCCCTGTTGCAGTTTCTACAGCTGTTGCTGCCGTCGATCCTGTCGCTGCTTCCGTTGTTCCTGACGTTGCCGCTGAAGCAGCTGTAGCAGGATTTGCTTCCTCAGCTCTGGCATTCATAGGAATTGCAACCATTGCTCCTGTCATAGCCAATGCAGCTACCTGTACTTTTAAGTTTTTCTTCTTCATTCTCATTCTCCCTGTGTTTAGAAAAGCTTTTTCAACTTTTCATCTGTCTTTTTTAAAGCACTTACAGGAAAAAACAGAAGAAATTTGTACAAAGCTGCTGATACTATTGTTCTATTTCTCCTGTTTTTGCTTTAAAAAATTAAAATAACTATAAGCACTATACTAAGAAAAAAGTATAAATAAGTCAAATCTTAATTCACAAAACGAGATACCGCACACTACGTGAGCGATACTCGTTAAGAAATAAACCGTTGCAGAACTGTTCATTCCATGTTCTACAACGGTTTATTATTCCTCTAATGATATTCGTGTTTTTCCGTATTAACAGTAAAATGTACTAGATACAGAAAAAATGATTATCGGCATATTAATTTTCTTTTTTCTTCTGAAGTACCACAAAGCCTGCCAAGGATGCTAATGAAATTCCGAAAAGGGAAGCCCAAAGGCCTGTGAAGTTGTAATCTCCGGTTGCTACGGATGCTCGGTCGGATACGCCCTTTACGCTTGGACGGGATTCTCCCAATACAGTTCCCTGCTTTTTCTCAACGGTTTCCGCTACAGGAGCCACACGGTTCTCTCCTAAAACTTCACCCGCAGGGGTAGAAGCGGTAGGACGATTCTCTCCCAGCACCTCTCCAGGAGTGGAAGAACCCGGTGTTACAATAGGAGTACTTGTTCTGCTTCCTCCACCATTACTTGGTGCAATAGGATTACTTGGTCTAGCCGGATTGCTTGGTTCCTCCGGACTTATTGGAGTAGTTGGATTTGTAGGCTCAACAGGTTGTACCGGTTCAACGGGCTTTATCTTGTTCTCTACTGTGGTCATCTTTACAGTTAAATCAACCTTATTATTTCCGTTATCATTTCCGGCGATTCTGTCACGACCGGCTACAAAGTCACGGCCTTTCTCATTCTGGATAGCTCCCCAATTATAGGCAGCCTTACCTCTAACTGTTCCTCTAATACCAAAAAACTCTACCGTTTTACTTACATCCGCCTTCATATAACCTACCAAGGTTCCCCGAATGGTTCCCTCTGCAGTTCTGGTTTTCTCTGTGGCGGTTTCTGTTTCTTCTACATTGCCATGTGCCGCATTAAACTTAATACCCTTCATGATTAACTGAATCTTCTTTGCAGACTTGTTAATCAAATCATTCAAAGTTCCAAAGGTACTGATTTCCGCCTTGGGATTCTGATATTTGCTTAAATCCAAGTCCATGGCAATGCTAACCTTATCCTTAGCAAAGGAGGAATTGGCATAATTAATGCGGTACATCATTGGATTGCCGTCTGCTGAACTCAGCTCATAGTGCTTCTTAGCATCTTCAAGGCTTGTGGGCAGGTGGAAGCTTCCCTCTAAGTCTCTTCCCATCTCAAAGGTGGAACGAAGTCCGGTTTCCATTTTATCAATGTTAACCTCCTTCATAAGACTGTTTAACCGTGCTGAAGCATTGATAGCATTATTTACTGCATTAACATCCAGGTCAGCCTTTAAGCTATAGCTATCCTCTTTATTGACTTCATGTGCTGCATCACCGGTACTATCAAAGTCTGTACTGTTATCCTTTGCAATAGAAAGGTCACCCTGCATTACCACGTCTTTATTTTTCACATTGCCCAATACAGACGGTAAACCTTCAACTTTATCTCCAATAGTTCCTTCTCCCTTAGCCTCTTCCGGTGTAATCGTTGTGTCAACTTTGAGAATAGGGGTTTTCGCAACAATATCCGTTCCCTGCTTATTATCATCCGGCACTACAGTATCCACATTGTTGGGAACAGTGGTGGCAGGGTCTGCCGGGGCCTCTGCTACGGTAACCGGTGCTGCTACGGCTGCCGGGGCTAACGCTTCCGTGGTCGCTGTTGCTGCTGTTCCGGTGCTTGCTCCGCTTCCGGCACCGGTTGCCGTTGCACCTGTTCCGGCGGTCGCCGCTGTGCCTGTTGCAGGAGTACTTGCTCCGCTAGTTGTCCCGCTTACCGCAGGCGTGGTCGCTGTACTTGCTGCAGGAGCTGCTGCGGCAGTGGCAGATGCTTCTGTACTGCTTGTGCTCGCAGTCGCCGGTGCTGCCGTGCTTGCTTCTTCCGCTCTTACGGTCAATGGTGCAGCTGCAATGGCTCCTGTCATGGCGAGTGCAGCTACTTGTACTTTCAGTTTCTTTTTCTTCATTTTTCATTCTCCCTTACTAGGTAATTTTTTTGTCCCATAGTAGCTACAACTCTCTTCCCTGATTTCTGCTATGGTACGAGTAGGCCGGACTAAATACAGGGAATCGTCTTCTCCCTCCGATTCCCATTCCGCCTACAGATGATTATTAAAATCCAGAGTAAATATACTCCATATCCTAAGAGAAAATCAATAAATACTTAATTTTTAATTTATAAAAAATGTATAAAAAAAGATTGACTGCCTCTTCCGAAGCAATCAATCTTTCAATTCATCCTTATATAATCATTTACAGACACGGTTCATCTAAACGACTATCCCTTATCAAAAAGGACTTGCCTGTTCCAAATATGGAACACTTTCAGCCATTATTTTACGGTAGGCTCAGGAGTGGTGCCGCCCTTCTTACCTCTAATAATTACAAGAACAAGGTAAATAGCAGCCACAATTACACCGCCCACATAGGCGATTGGCCAGCTTAAACCAAAGCCCAGCTTTGCATTTAAGATATAGCTTGCGCAGATGAAGGTGTAGAAGGTACCGGGAAGCAGTGGCATCCATGCCCATTTTGCTTTTCCGTTAATCATGAGATAAATACCTGCCGCAGCCAAGGGGAACAATGCCATAGTCTGGTTAGACCATGCGAAGTATCTCCAAAGAATCTGGAAGCCCTTAGGATCAAACTTTGCCCAAACCAAGATTCCTGCTACCAGGATAAAGATTGGAATGGCAAGGCTTAATCTTCTGAAATTGTTATCCTGCTTAATGTGGAAGGTATCTGCAATGGTAAGACGTAATGCACGAAGTGCAGTATCTCCGGATGTAATCGGAAGAATGATAATACCGATAAGTGCTATTGCTCCGCCAATAGGTCCTAAAGCTCTTCTACAAACTACACCGACTACAGAGGTTGGAGAAATAGCAACCAACTCTCCCGCCTTCTGAATCATGTACTGGAAGGTTCCTGCCTTCTCATTAAATACCATGCTGATTCCGCCCTGGTCTGCAGTGAACTGAATCAATGCCATTGTTCCTGCCGCCCATACCATGGCGATGAAGCCTTCTACAGCCATCATGTTATAGAAAGTCATTCTTCCATCCTTCTCACTCTTAATGGTTCTTGCTACAAGAGCAGTCTGGGAAGAGTGGAATCCGGAAAGAATTCCGCAGGCTACGGTTACGAAGAAAATCGGGAAAAAGTTCTGTGTCCAGAAATAATCTCCATAGTTAAAGGAAGGAGTATTCCAGTTTCCGAAAATCTCTACTAACGGGTAGCGAAAAATTACCATTACAGCAAATACACCTACTGCGGAGAATACCAGGATTGCACCGAAGATAGGATAGATTCTTCCGATAATCTTATCGATGGGGAATACAGTAGCAATTAAGTAGTATGCGAAAATAATACCGTAGATAATCCAGGTGGAAGCCTCTGTAGGTGAACCGCTGAATCCGAATACCTGGGTTGCGGTAATGTCTCCGGGAGTGTAAATGAACACGGTTCCTACTAAAAGTAAAAGCACACATACAAATACATCATAAATCCAGAACACTGCCTTGTTGGTATAACGTCTTACCATCTCCGGCATCTGGGCTCCGCCGTCACGGGTACAAATCATTCCCGCAAAGTAGTCATGTACCGCTCCGCCAATAACATTTCCGATAGGAATGGTAAGCAGTGCAATCGGTCCGAACAAAATACCCTGAATCGGTCCAAGAATAGGTCCTGTTCCGGCAATGTTCAGTAAGTTAATTAAAGCATTTTTCCAAGTAGGCATCGGAACATAATCCACACCATCCTGCTTGGCGTAAGCCGGTGTCTCTCTGTCGTCCGGCTGGAATACATGATCGCAAAGGCGACCCATAGCCATTCCGCCGACGATGAGAATCACAAGGCCGATCATAAAGGTAACCATAAGTAATCCTCCCCTTCTTTCCTCAATTTTGTGCAAAACTAAAAATACACCTTGTTCACAGAAATTTCAATATTTTATCCATTTATTTCAAAATCAATAAGTACTTAATTATAGTTTATTTGCCTAAATTTCCTTTCTATTGACGATAATCTGTTAAATAAATAGCAATTTTGTATTTTGTACACATACATTATCCTCTAAAATCAAAGGATGGTTTTTTCATTTTTTTGTGCTATTCAAATAAAAGATTAGGAATTTTAAGATTTCTGTACTAAACTGCGGTAAAATAGCCGTCAGAAAGAATAATAAAAGTAGATAGGGGATAGAAAATGAAGGATATTTTGACATTTTTAGAAGAAGAAGGTATTTCGGAGAAGCTTTTAGAGGAGCTGCGCTCCTTCCGTTCCTTTTACAAGCTGGAAGAAGAGGACGACAAGCGTTTGCCGAAAATGGAGTATTTGTACTATGGAAAGGAAATCTGGGAAGCCGCCATTGCCGCCCTGCTTTCCGGAGCGAACCTGCTTTTGGACGGTCCTAAGGCCACGGGCAAAAACGTTTTAGCCCAGGGACTGGCTCTGGCATTTTCCCGTCCTGAATGGGATATTTCCCTTTATGTCAATTCAGACGCCTCCTCCCTGTTGGGTAGCGATACCTTTTCCCAAGGAGAAGTGAAGCTTCGTAAGGGACCGATTCTGGAGTGTGCCCTTCGTGGGGGCTTCGGCATCTTAGACGAAATCAATATGGCGAAAAATGAATCCTTGGCGGTACTACACGCTACCCTGGACTTCCGTCACAGCATCGACCTGCCGGGCTACGGCCAGTTCCCCCTGCATGAAGCTACCCGCTTTATCGGCACCATGAATTACGGTTATGCAGGAACCAGAGAGGTAAATGAGGCCTTAGCTTCCCGTTTTCTGGTTCTCCACATGCCGGTGATCAGCACGGAGAATCTGGATAAGCTTTTGCAGCAGCAATTTCCGAACTTATCGGAGGAATACAGAAAGCAGTTTGCCCTCCTCTTTTCTGAAATTCAGGAAAAGGTTTCCGGGGGTGAAATTTCCAGCAGGAGCTTAGACCTTAGAGGTTTAATTTCTTCTATTAAAGCAATGCAGAAGGGCTTATCCGTATCCAAGGCTTTGGAAATGGGACTGGTAAACAAGTCCTTTGACCTTTACGAAAGACAGTTGGTACAGGATTTACTGGATGCCAGAATTCCTAAAGAGCTTTCCGGAGAGCGTATTTTCCTATGATGCTGACAGAATTTGAAAAAAAGCGGGCTGCCAATATGATTTGGAACGGTGCCCATAACTATAAGGTCTCTCCCGGCTACCGTATGTATGATTACGAAGGCAAGGCGGACCTGTATTGGAATACCATCATTGGTGCCAGCTATACTCATTTTGACTGGAAGAAATTAACGGCATTCTACAGCACCTTTCACGAAACTCTGGGGCAGGAAACCTACGAAACGCTCTTTTGGCTGGCTTTGGAAAATGCCACCTTCGAAAAGGAAAGTCCTCTAAGAGAAAGTCTGGCTCTCCTTCGCAGAGAATATTGCAAACGAAAACTTCAGGAATTTATTCCCAGTATTGCGGAAAGCCGAGAAGGCTGGATCTTAGAAGGACATTATAAGACAGCCTTGGGAGAGGACTGCGGTCTGCCGGATCTGGTGGATCGAAAGCTTCTAAAAGAAGTGGAAATTTCCGGGGAGCTGAATACCGAAGAATGGATTCAAAGTCTTTCCAAGACCTTGCAAAAATATTTTACCTATCTCCCCGGTCTTCCGGCTGCCATGCAGAAGAAAAAGCGGGAATTCAAGATTCCCCACCTTTTCTTTTGGCTAAAGGATGAAAATGGAAGTTCCTCCGGAAGTCCAAAAAAGCTGGTTTTAGGACTTTTAGAGAGAAGCAAGGGAGGGGCGGACAGCCGGGATGTGGAAACTGCCTCCGAAAAATACCAAAAAATCACCGAGGAGGGCCTTCGAAAATATATTCAAAGTTATTTCGGACAGCCACTCTTCGATAAGAAAAAATCCGAAGCTATGGAAAAAGCCTGCTGCACCGGAAATCATCAGGGGGCAAGGCTGTATTTTACCAATGGCAAGGAGGAAGAAAATCTGAAGGGCTTCGCGGCGAAGATGCGAAAGGAAATGGAAGCCCAGCGAAAGAAAAACGAACAGGCCTATGAAAAAGAAGAAAGCTATAACCAGACACAGATTTTCAGACTAAGTCAGATGTTGAAAAATGCGCTTCTTAGCAGCTTGGAGCCAAGTCCTGTCCTTTCCAATCAGGGCAAATTGATTCCTTCTCTTTTGTGGAAACCTCTATATCTAAAGGGCCACAATAAAATTTTCCAAAAGGAAATTGCGGACAGTCAAGGCTCTCTCACGGTGGATTTACTGCTGGATGCCTCTTCTTCCCAGATTCATCGGATGGAAACAGTATCTCAACAGGGCTATATTCTGGCAAAGGCTTTGGATAACTGCCGAATTCCGGTTCGGGTTTTCGGCTACTCCTCCATGAGCGGCTATACGGTTTTAAATCGTTATCGGGATTATACGGAACGGAATAAGAACAAGGAAATTTTCCGTTACTTCACCACCGGTGCGAACCGGGACGGACTGGCACTTTCCGCTGTTTTGGAGCAGTTAAAGGAAAATACCGCCTCCCATCGCCTGCTAATCTGGCTTACGGATTTAAGTCCCAACGATCTTTTGGAGGTAAGAAACAAAGCCAGAAACTATTCCGGAGATCTGGCTATTTCCGACATTCAGGAAATGGTGCATAAAGCCCACATGGAGAACATCTATGTACTACTGGCCTACACCGGAAAGGACAAGGATGTTCCCAATGCCCAGAAGATTTTCGGCAGAAATTTTGCAAAAGTCCAGTCCTTAGAGCATTTTTCCGAGCTGATGGGAAAAATGATTCAGGCGGAAATTCAAAGAATGTAAATATAGTAAAGATTTTGTCAGTGGATAAAAAACAAATAGAGAGTAATCAAAGGCCAAAATCCGAGTAATCAAAGGCCGGAAGCCGACTATACCTTGACAGTACTCCGCATTGCCCTATAATGGATGTAGTATTGAAAACTACTTAGAAAGGGAAAACCCTATGAAATATCAGATTATTTGTGACAGCTGTGGAGATTTCACACCGGAAATGAAGGCGGATCCTCATTTTCGTATGGTTCCCCTAAGCTTGGAAATCGGGGAATATAGAATCATGGATGATGAAACTTTTGATCAGGCAGATTTTATCAAAAGAATGGCTGCCTCTTCCATCGGAGCGAAGACCGCCTGTCCTTCTCCGGAAGCCTTTCAGAAGGCCATTGAGGAATCCGATGCGGATGAGGTATATATTGTAACCCTTTCCGACCAGCTTTCCGGAACCTATCAGGCAGCCAAAATCGGCATTGATCTCTATACGGAGTCCCATGAAGATTCTCCCAAGAAGATTCATTTGTTTAACTCCAAGTCCGCTTCCGCCGGTGAGTGCAAGCTTTGCCTGGATATTCGAGAATGTAAGGAAGCCGGTCTCGGTTTTGTGGAAGTAGTAGATATTATCGAGAAAAAATGTAACGACATCGTAACGGTTTTCGTACTGGAGTCCCTGGAAACCTTACGGAAGAACGGTAGGCTTTCCGCCGTAAAATCCTTCTTGGCTTCCGCCTTAAACATTAAGCCCGTTATGGGTGCAGTAAACGGCACCATTGTAAAGTTGGATCAGCAAAGAGGTATGCAGAAGGCCTTAAAGAGAATGGTGCAGTTAGCTGTTGAGCGTGCCGGGGGCGCGGAAGCGGTAAAAGACAAACGACTGGTAATCACCCATGTCAATGCTCCTAAGCGGGCAGAACAGGTAAAAGAAGACTTCCTGAAGGAAGGAAGCTATAAAGAAATTGTGGTGACCAATGCCGCCGGTGTAGCCACCATTTACGCTAACGATCAGGGAATTGTTGCCGCACTTTAAAATATTTTAAATTTTAAAAATGGGATAGCTCCGGCTATCCCATTTTTATTCCTATTTCGCCTCCGCCACCTTCTCCTGATAATAGGAAAAGAAGTAATCCGCGGTGCTTCCCTCATGACTATGAAGGTCGATTTCCTTCCAGAAGGGTTCCCGGAAGCGGACAATATGCTCTTTTTGATAAGCCTCGTAGCTTTCCTGAAAATGCAGGGATCGAATAGCGGTTTCCAACCTCTCCTTTCGTTCCTTGGTCGCCTCCTCATCATAGGAGCTTAGACATTTTAAAATGTAGTACTTTCCATCCTGAGAAAACACGGAGGAGATTTCATTGTCCTCTAAGGAAAAGGCCACCTTCGCGTATTCATCCTCCCTTTCTCCAAAGGCCAAGTTCTTCTGTAATTCCGGATCCTCGGAATACTGTCTGGCATAATAGGAGAAATTGGCTCCGGCAAGCTTTACCTTTTCTTCCAGCTCCTTCGCCAGGTCTTCATCCTGTACCACAATCTGTTCCACAGAAATCACCTTGGCTTCCGCCGCACTTAATTCTGTATCCACGTTGGCCAAAAGGGACTTTGCCGTCTTTTCCGCCACAAAATAGGCCACATACATATCCACCACGTCCTTCAGACTGCAATTTCCAAAGAAGGCCTTGTCCTCTTCGCTGAGACTTTGGTAAAAGGCATTGGCCGCAGTTCTAATGCTTTCCATCTCCGTTCCATTGGCAATAATTCCCTTTTCCTCCGCCATCAGATTCAAAGTACGGATATCCTGAAGAAATTCCTTGGTTTTTGCCAGGAAATATTCTCCGTAGGTCTTTTCCACCTGTCCTTCCACAGGAAGATTCCAGACTTCCTTCCCCATAATATTTTGAATGCGGTTTCGTTCCGAGCCCACCACAATCATGGCCTGTGCCTCCGTATAGCCGGGGATATTCTCCGTTTTTCCGCTGATTGCAATTCCTTTACAGGAGCTTAGAAGAAAAAGCAGGGAAAGGATAAGGCAGAAAAAACGCCTTATCCTTTTCTTCCTATCCAAAATAGCCATAGACATACCCCATTCCTACTGCAATGGCAAGACCCAGAATGGCTCCCATTAAAACCTGCAGGGGGCTATGCCCCACATATTCCTTTAGCTTTTTTTCAAATTCCTTACCGGTCCAGGCAAAGGGATTATCCAGCAAGAGACGATTCAAAATCACCGCCTGCTTTCCGGTTTCTCTTCTGACTCCGGTGGCATCATACATCACCACAACGGCAAAAACCAGAGCCACCGCAAAGATAGCACTATCCACCCCGTATGAAATTCCGGCCGCCGTGGCTAAAGCCACCACTGTAGAAGAATGGCTGGAGGGCATTCCTCCGGAACCGGTCATTCTCTCCCAATTTATTCCCTTATTAAAATAAGCATCAATCGCTGTCTTACAAACCTGGGCAACAAACCAGGATAGCAGAGCTGAGATCAATAAATAATTGTCTAAAAGTTGCTCTTGAAACGTCATGCCTTTTCTTTGTTTCCTTTCTTCGGCTTTTCATTTATCATTACAGCCTACTACGTTTTAATACCTTCTCTACACTTTGGATATAGCAGTTTCAGCTTTATTTTTAGTACTTTACCTTTCGCTGAAAGTATTTATCTTTCCACCAGCCAGTCATAAAGCTCCTGATACTGAAGAGCGGAACTCTTCCAGGAATAATCCTGTTCCATGCCCCTGGCAATCATTTCTTCCCAAGCCTCCCGATGGTCATAATACACCTGCTCCGCATAACGGATGCCGGCCATCATTTCATGGGCATTGTAATTGGCAAAGGAGAAGCCTGTTCCCTTTCCTTCATATTCGTTGTATGGCTCTACCGTATCCTTCAAGCCTCCGGTTTCCCGGACAATAGGAACCGTGCCGTAGCGAAGGGCAATCAACTGGGAAAGACCGCAGGGCTCAAACAGAGAGGGCATCAGCAAGGCATCACAGCCTGCATAGATTTTATGACTCTTCTCTTCGGAATAGTAAATCTGGGCAGAAACCTTCCTGGGATACTTCCATGCGTAATGACGGAAGAAATTCTCATAGCCGTCCTCGCCTGTACCCAAAACCACAAACTGAATCTTATCCTGGCATATTTCATCAAAAACTCTTACTAAAAGATCCAGACCCTTTTGGTCCGTTAGTCGGCTAACCATGCCAATCAGCATACAACCCGGATCAGGCTCCAAGCCCAGCTCCTCCTGTAAGGCTTTCTTCACCTCCGGCTTTCCCATCCTGAAGGAAGCAGAGTCGTAGTGGGCAGGCAAGAAAGGATCTCTCTTCGGATTCCATTCCTCATAGTCAATCCCGTTTACGATTCCCCGAAGGTCATGGTCTCTGGCCTGTAAAAGTCCTTCCAAGCCCTCCCCGAAGAAGGGATATTGAATCTCCCTGGCATAGGTTTTACTGACGGTGGTAATGGCATCCGCATAAACCAAACCGCCCTTTAAGAGATTACCGTTTCTATCGCATTCCAGCTTATCCGGTGTGAAATAATAATCCGACAGCTCCGTAAAGCGTTTAATGGTCTTAATATCCCACACGCCTTGGAAGCGAAGATTGTGAATGGTAAATACGGAACGAATGGAACGGAAAAACTCACCTCCCGCAAAACGATCCTTTAATAAAACCGGTGCCAATCCGGTCTGCCAGTCATGACAATGCAGCACATCCGGATGAAAATCCAAAAGAGGAAGGGCTGATAAAGCCGCATAACAGAAGAAGCAGAATTTCTCCAAGTCCCAGTACCAGTTTCCATAGGGTTTGTTTCCGGAAAAATAATATTCATTGTCAATAAAGTAGTAGAGAATCCCGTCTACTTCCTGTTCTAAGACTCCTACGTAGCGGGACTGTCCTAAATAGTCCATATAGAAGTGGGTCTTGTATTTTAGTTCATTCCTTTTCTCTTCAGGAATACACATGTATTTGGGAATCATCACCCTACAATCAAAGTAATTGGAATCCAGAGCTTTGGGTAAAGAACCGCACACATCCGCCAAACCTCCTGTTTTGATAAAGGGAACTGCCTCTGATGCAAGAAATAAAATGTTTTTCATCCTATCCTCCTTCCAAAATACCGCCTGTTTTCCGTAAATCCTAAACTGCTTATCCTTCCGTAGAAGCTGCTTATATTTGCTTTTTCTGTCATTTCGAAACAAAGTAAATCTCTATGAAGCTTTTAATGCGAAAGCTTAGACACTTCTTCCTTATTCTATGCATTCGAAACCTTAGCCTTCTTCACCTTGGACTTTGCCTTCAGCTCTCTGGCATTTTCCAGGGAAGCCTCCGAAATCTCATCTCCTCCAAGAAGCCTTGCCAGCTCTTCTATAGATTCCTTCTCCTCCAAGGGATGAATCCTGGTGTGGGTGGCACCATCCTCCACTGTCTTTTCAATGAGAAAATGATGGTCTGCCTTTGCCGCAATCTGGGGCAGGTGGGTAATCAAAATCACCTGATGATTCTTCGCAATCTTCTGGAGCTTTTCTCCCACCTTCTCCGCAGTTCTTCCGGAAATTCCGGTGTCAATCTCGTCAAAAATCAGGGTGGAAACTCCGTCCGTATCCGCCAAAACCGTCTTGATGGAGAGCATAATGCGGGACAACTCTCCTCCGGAGCCCACCTCCCGAAGAGGTCGAAGAGGTTCTCCCGGGTTCAGGCTCACATAGGCCTCTACCTCATCCAAGCCCTTTTCTGTTGGCTCCTTCTTTTCCTGAAAATGGAATTCGAATTTGGTGTCCAGGAATCCCATTTCCTGCATTTCCCCTTGGATTTGCTTGGCTAAGACCTTGGCATCCTCCTGCCTTTCTTTGGAAAGGAGCAAAGCCTTCTCCCTAAGGAGCTTTTCCTGTGCTACGATAGCCTTCTTCGCCTTTTCTTCGTCCTTCTCATAGTCCAAAAGAAAAGTTCTTCTTTCCTCTTTCTTGGCCAATGCAGCCAGAGCCTTGGCTTCCGTACCTCCATGCTTCATCATGACTCTGCGAATCTGTTCCAGCCGTTCTCCCAGTGTAAAAAGCTTTTCCTCATCCACCTCCGCATGGTCCAGATAATGGTCTAAAGAGCGGAGACAATCCTCTCCCACCGCCTCCAAATCATAAAGGCTGTCGGAAAGCCCCTTTAAGCTTTCATCAAAATCCTTGGCCTCTTCCACCGCCTGAATGGGACGGTGAAAATCCATTTCCTCCAGACTTTCCTTTGCGGAAAGAAGCAGGCTCTTCAGCCTGTCCATATTTTCATAAAGGCTGTATTCCTTAGTAAGTTCCGCCTCTTCCCCCTCGGAAAGATGGGCATCCGCCAGCTCCTGAATCTCAAAATCCAGAAAATCCAGCTCCCTAGTTCTTTCCTCTTCCTTTAGGGAAAATTTCTGCAAGGCTCTCTTTTTTTCCTGTAGCAAATGGTAAGCATCCGCCACTTCCTCTAAAAGCTTTCCGCCCTGCTTTTTCCGAAAGCCGTCGATAATCTCCAAATGGGAGCCTTCCCGAAGCAGGCTTTGATGCTCATGCTGTCCGTGCAAATCCAAAAGACCGCCGGTAATTTCCCGAAGCTTAGCCAGGGTAAGCCCTAAATCATTGACCCGAATATCGGACTTCTTTTCAGAAATCTTCCTGCGAATCAAGAGTCTTTCCTCTTCCAGCTCTAAATCCTCTTCCAAGGCTTGAATCCGGCGCACTTCCTCCTCCGTTAAGGAGAAGTCCAGCTCCACAATGGCCTGTTCTTTTCCATGACGAATCAGGTCTTTATTGGCCTTTTGCCCCAGAGCCAGCTGAATGGAGCCAAGCAAAATAGACTTTCCTGCTCCGGTTTCTCCGGTTAAGACATTTAAGCCGCCGGAAAACTCTACAACGGATTTTTCTATCAAAGCCAAATCTTTTACCAGCAGTCGATCCAGCATGCCTTCCTCCTTATTTGCTAGCCTCTCATCAGGCTTTCAATGCTATCCTTTAAAGCCTGACTATCCTTCTCTCCGGAAGTTACACAGAAGATGGTATCATCTCCCGCAAGACTTCCCACGATTTCCGAAAAATGATGCTGGTCAATGGCCATAGCCACTCCATTTGCCATACCGGAAAGGGTTTTGATGACCAAAATATTGCTCGCCACCGCCATGGATACCGTGCCGTCCCGCATAACCCGGACAAATTTCTCCAAATCTCTCTCCGGAGACTCCTTTAAAAGGCTCTGGTAAACCATCTTGCCGTGTTTTTGCATTTTCGTAAGCTGCAATGACTTGATGTCCCGGGACACCGTGGCCTGTGTTACGGAATACCCCTCCAGCTGTAGCTGTCTGGCCAGCTCCTCCTGGGTTTCAATATCCTGTTCTTCGATTAAAGAAAGAATTCTATCCTGTCTTGTCTTTTTCATCAAAAACCTCTCTTATAAGTTTGCCATCTTCTCTCGCAAAGTATGAAGAAAACTTTCCTTGGAAAATTTAATCAAAACCGTTTCTTCCTTGGCCTTCCTGATTCGTACCACATCTCCGGCCAGAAGTTCGATAGGAGCCTCTCCGTCAAAGGACAGCACCTGATCTCCCCCCTCCATCACAATCTCCAGGGTTCTCCGATTATCCAAAACCACCGCTCTGGCATTTAAGGAATGGGCGCAGATAGGATTCATGATATACACCGGCGCTTCCGGGGAAATGATGGGGCCTCCCGCAGAAAGATTATAGGCGGTGGAACCTGTAGGCGTGGAAATGATGATTCCGTCTGCGGAATAGTGAACCATTTCCATCCCGTCGCAAAAGACCTGAAAATGATGTATGGACACCCCTCGCACTCTGGAGAGTAAAAGCTCATTCAAGGCAGACCTCGAAAATATCTCCTTTCCCTGTCGGAAAATGCTGCCGGAAAGCATAGCTCTTCGATCCTCCACATAATCCCCGGCCACAAGCCGTTCTATGGCTTCCGCAATCCTTCTTCTCTGGCGAATTTCCGTAAGGTAACCAAGATGTCCCGCATTGATTCCTAAAATCGGAACCGGCATTCCCTGTAAAACTCCGGTGGTATGGAGAATCGTGCCGTCTCCTCCCAAGGTAATCAGACAATCCATCCCCACAAAATCCTCTCTGGAAAAATCCTTATTCAAAAAAATCTTGGGACGAATGCCTTTCTTCGCTAATTCTTCTTCTATGATTTTCTGGAAGCTCTCTGCCTCTGGCTTTGTTTGATTCACAATGAGTGCCAAATTCATGTATTTCTTTCCTCTCTAGTATAGCATATCTTCCTCTAGCTTGCTTAAACTATAAGTTCTGCAATGAATTTTATTTAAGCTTTTATTCCTGCACTAAATATTATTTTAACTTGAATTTCTACAATGAATTTTTATTTTAGCTATAAACCTTGCTGTAAACTTTACGAAAACGATATGTCTTAATTAGGACAGTGGTCAAAACTATAAATCCTGGTGGGAAGCTTCCGTAATTCGCATAAGCTCGGCTTCCCAAGCTTCCGATAATGCCTCCTCAGCATTTCACCTATCCTCCAAAAAGCAAAGGTACTCGATATTTCCCTCCGGTCCCTTAATAGGAGAAAAATCCAGTCCCTGTACCGAAAAGCCGATAGAAGATGCGAAGGACAGTACCTTTCGGATCACTTCCTGATGCACGGCAATGTCCCGTACTACGCCTTTCTTTCCTACCTGTTCTCTTCCCGCCTCAAACTGAGGCTTAATCAGGCAAACTACCTGAGAAGGAAGCTTCCCCAGCTTCTTCACTACAGGAAGCACCAAGCTTAAACTAATAAAAGAAACATCTATGGAAAAGAAGGAGGGTTTTTCTCCCAGTGCTAAAATGTCCTCTTCCTCCACATAGCGAATATTACACTTTTCCATGGAATGCACTCTTTCATCGTTTCGTAACTTCCAATCCAGCTGTCCATGGCCCACATCCACGGCATAAACCTCCACCGCTCCGTTTTGAAGCATACAATCCGTAAAGCCTCCGGTGGAAGCACCGATATCCATACAAACTCTATTTTCCAAAGAAATCGGGAAAGACTTTAGGGCTTTCTCTAATTTTAAGCCCCCTCTGGACACATAGGGAAGAGCCTTTCCCTTCACAAGAATCTCCGCGTCCTCCGGAAAGCTGCTGCCGGCCTTATCTTCCTTTTCCCCATTGACAAAAACCAGCCCTGCCATAATGGCTCGCTTAGCCTTTTCCCGGCTTTCCATAAGCCCTCTTTCCACCAAAAGAACATCCAGCCGTTCCTTCTTTCCAGCCATGCTTT
>NZ_DBHIGR010000029.1:4309-16422 GCF_057249185.1 Oribacterium sp. | reverse complement strand
CCGTACGTACAGTGCTGTGAGAGGACGGCGGTTAGTCGCCGCCTCCTACTCGATTCTTAAACCATGGGTTTATAGGGGAAAGGATTGCCCTATGGTATTCTATAGAAGAACCCATAATAGAGGAGGTATACCATGAAGAATTTTTCATATCCACAAAATATAACCACCATTCCATACGTTATCCAGTCTACCAGTAGGGGAGAGCGTTCCTATGATATTTTTTCCAGACTCTTAAACGAAAGAATCGTTTTTCTGGGAGACGAGGTAAACAGTGATACCGCATCCCTGGTTATTGCCCAGCTACTTTTCTTGGAGTCTGAGGATCCGGATAAGGACATTTCCCTTTATATCAATTCTCCAGGAGGCTCAGTAACCGCAGGTATGGGAATTTATGACACCATGCAGTACATTAAGTGTGACGTTTCCACCATCTGTGTAGGTATGGCGGCATCCATGGGAGCCTTCTTACTGGCAGGAGGTGCCAAGGGGAAGAGAATGATTCTGCCCAATGCGGAGGTTATGATTCATCAGCCCTCAGGCGGTGCCCAGGGACAGGCTACAGAGATTCAGATTACGGCGGAATGGATTCTCCGTACCAAGAAGAATTTAGCCAAGATTTTGGCGGAAAACTGTAATCAGCCCTTTGAGAAGGTGATGGCTGACACGGAGAGAGATTACTGGATGTCTGCGGAGCAGGCTCTGGAATACGGTCTGGTTGACCACATTTTCCAGAAAAGAACAGATTTAGAAAAGAAATAAATAATAAGGAAAGCAGGAAGAAATATGCCTATGAAACCGGATGATAAAGTAAGATGTTCCTTTTGCGGAAAATCAGCAAAGCAGGTTCGGAAAATGATTGCCGGCTTGAACAACACCTATATCTGTGATGAGTGTGTGGAGCTTTGTCAGGAGATTTTCGATGAAGAAATGGGCGGAGAGAATGCAGGAAGCGAGGTTTCCGATATCCATTTACTGAAGCCGAAGGAGATTAAAGATTTCCTGGATGAATATGTCATCGGACAGGACGAAGCAAAGAAGGTGCTTTCCGTTGCGGTATATAATCATTACAAGAGAATCACTTCCAAGGTAAGAGATATAGATGTGCAGAAATCCAACATTTTGATGATTGGACCTACCGGAACAGGAAAGACCTACCTGGCCCAGACTCTGGCTAAGATTTTGGGCGTACCCTTTGCCATTGCGGATGCTACAGCCCTCACTGAGGCCGGCTATGTGGGAGAGGACGTGGAGAATATCCTTCTTAAGCTGATTCAGGCGGCGGACTATGACATTTCCAAGGCGGAGATCGGTATTATCTATATTGATGAGATTGATAAGATTACCAAGAAGTCGGAAAATGTTTCCATCACCAGAGACGTTTCCGGAGAGGGAGTACAGCAGGCGCTTCTGAAGATTTTGGAAGGAACCGTTGCCTCCGTTCCCCCTCAGGGTGGAAGAAAGCATCCTCAGCAGGAGCTGATTCAGATTGATACCACCAATATTCTCTTTATCTGCGGTGGAGCCTTTGACGGCCTGGAACACATCATTGAGAAGAGAATTGCTTCCGGCTCTATCGGATTCGGAGCGGAAATCGTAGAGAAGAATAAAGATAACTATGATGATGTTCTGAAGCAGGTACAGCCTGAGGACTTAACCAAGTTCGGTCTTATTCCCGAGTTTATCGGTAGAGTACCGGTGGATGTGGAATTAAGCAGCCATGATGTGGACAGCTTAAAGCGTATCCTGACCACACCGAAGAATGCTTTGGTAAAGCAGTATCAGAAGCTCTTTGAGATGGATGGTGTAGGTCTTTCCTTCACGGATGATGCGGTAACCGCCATTGCGGAGAAGGCGGTACAGAGAAAGACCGGAGCCAGAGGACTTCGTTCCATTATGGAAGGGATGATGACGGAAATCATGTATGAGATTCCTTCCGATGAGGACATTGCCGAGGTGGAGATCACCAAGGATGTGGTGGAGAATCAGGCCAAGCCCAGAGCGGAAAGAAATCCCGAGAAGAGACAGGAACGCTGGCTGGAATTTCAGCAGAATAAAGAAGACAATGTAAAAGAGAGAAAACGGGTTAAGAAAAGAGGATAATATGGTCATTCGTTCTGTGGACCTTCCCTACGTTTGCGGTGTAAAGTCTACGCTGCCAAAGACGGGAAAGCCGGAATTTGTTTTAGCAGGCCGTTCCAATGTGGGAAAGTCCTCCTTTATCAATACCTTATTGCAAAGAAAGTCCTTTGCCAGAACCTCCTCCACACCGGGAAAGACCAGAACCATCAATTTCTATTCTGTCAATGACAGCTTTTATCTGGTGGACCTTCCCGGCTACGGTTATGCGGCCACAGGCCCTGTGGAGCAGGAAAAATGGGATCGCATGATTCGGCGCTATCTGGAGCAGGGAGAGGATATCGAAGAAGTAGTGTTGCTTCTGGACTGTAGAAGAATTCCCAGCGAGAAGGATTTACAGATGTTCCAATGGATCTGCTCTGCAACAGGCTATGAGCCCATTGTGATTATCACCAAGATGGATAAGTTGAAGCGTTCTCAGCAACAGCAGGCGGTAAAGGACATTCGGAAAGCCCTGTCCGCCAGTCCGGAATGTGTGATGATTCCCTTCTCCGCCACATCCAAAGCGGGAAGAGAAGAATGTTTGGATTTAATTGAGAAGATTTTGTTGACAAAGGAAGACTAGAGTGTTAAGATTTTCTAGTCTTATGACAGGAAAGTAGGTATCCACCTCACCTTGGCAGCTCACTGACCCGGGTTAATATTGATTATTACCTTTGTGTATTTTCAATGGTGGATTGGCTTACAATCCACCATATTTTTATTTTTAGCAAGTATCGCCGGAGGAGTGAGGGATACGCTGGATTTGTGCAGAGAGGAGCTTATGGCCATTAAAAAAAATGCGGAACTGGAAATTAACGAGCAGATTCGGGACAAAGAAGTAAGAGTCATCGGAGCGGAAGGAGAGCAGCTGGGGGTTATGTCCATTCAGGATGCTCAACAAAAGGCAAGAGAAGCGGAGTTGGATCTGATTAAGATTGCGGCGACTGCTCAGCCACCTGTAGTTCGTATTGCGGATTACGGAAAATATCGTTATGAACTGTTGCGTAAAGAAAAAGAAGCCAGAAAGAACCAGCACACAACAGAGCTGAAAGAAATTCGTATGACACCGAACATTGATACCAATGATTTGAATACGAAGCTTTCCGCAGCGAGAAAGTTCTTGGAGAAGGGAAACAAGGTCAAGATTGCCTTACGTTTCAGAGGAAGAGAAATGTCTCGTATGAATCAGTCCAAGTATATTCTGGACGAGTTCGGAGAGAAGCTTTCCGACATTGCCGTACTGGATAAGGCGGCAAAGGTTGAAGGTAGAAATATGGCAGTGGTTTTAAGCCCGAAAAAGTAAATTCACAGGAGGCAAATATGGCAAAGTTAAAGCTAAAAACGAAGAGAGCAGCAGCAAAGCGTTTCAAGCTCACAGGTACAGGAAAGTTAGTTAGAAACAAGGCAAACAAATCTCACATCCTTACCAAGAAGACCACAAAGAGAAAGAGAACTCTGAGAAAAGACACTGTGGTTGACCACACTAACGAGAAGGTAATGAAGAAGATTCTTCCTTATCTGTAATAGGCTAAGGGATTGATAGGAGGATAAGATGAGAATTAAAGGCGGAGTAAACGCAAAGAAGAAACACAATCGAGTTTTAAAGTTAGCGAAGGGATATAGAGGCGCCAGATCCAAGCAGTACAGAGTAGCTAAGCAGAGCGTTATGCGTGCTCTTACCGAGTCCTACAAGGGACGTAAGGAGAGAAAGAGACAGTTCAGACAGCTCTGGATTGCCAGAATCAATGCAGCTGCAAGATTAAACGGTCTTTCTTACTCCAAGCTGATGTTCGGATTAAAGTCCGCAGGCATCGACATGAACAGAAAGATGTTATCCGAAGTAGCTATTGCAGATCCGGATGGATTCAAGGCACTTTGCGATGCAGCTAAGGCTAAGTTAGCTTAATAATATCGGCTTATCGCCGATGAAATAGATACCGTTTCCACTTGGGAAGTAGCCCCTGTGGGAGCGGTATTTTTTGTCTTATAGAACAAAGCATGGACTTTTAGAGCAAAAGAATTTGAGGAAAACTGTGCTATTTTATTCAAGCCAATAGAGCATTACGAAAGTCGATATATTCTTGCTAAAGTGCATATATTATTAAAGTGTATATATAATTAAAGCCGATAAATCACTTTTATTTATAAGATATTAAAATACTCATCTTCTTGTACTTCTTTACAAAAATGCTATACTGCAATAGTTGTAATCATCTTGACTTGAAGGAGTAGAACAAATGAAAAAGAATCTTATGAAATTGGTACTTTGCGGTTCTATGTTGTCCGTATTGGCAGCTTGCGGAAACAAAGCGGCGGACACTAAGGCAAGCACAGCACAGGAGAGTGTAAAGGAAAGCGAGAAGCAGAGCGAGAAAACTACTGAGGCTGCTTCCGAGAAGGCGGAGGAGAAGAAGGAAGAGGCGAAGGATTTAGCGGATGTAAAGACCGAAACCGTCTATGTTGGTCCTGAGTACGTGAAGGAACTGATGGATTCCGGTGAGGATGTAGTGGTTTTGGAAGCAGCCTGGGGAAAGGTAGAGCAGGACGAGGCCTATAACAAGGCCCATATTCCCGGAGCCTTCCATGTCAATACCGATGATATCGAAGAAGAGGAAACCTGGAATTTCCGTACTCCGGAAGAAATCGGAAAGCTCTTAAAGTCCTACGGCATCACCAAGGATACCAAGGTGGTAACTTACGGAAACAGCCCTGAAAATGCAGCGGATGATCGTTTGGCAACTGTTCTTCTTTGGGCAGGTGTAGAGGATGTAAAGAACTTAAGCGGCGGAATCGATGCCTGGACCAAGGCTGGATATGAGACAGAAACTAAGGTAAACCAGCCTGTAGCTACCGATAAGGACTTCGGGGTAAAGATTCCCGCTCATCCGGAATATATTTTAAGCATCGATGAAGTGAAGGAAAAGCAGAAGGATGATCCCAAGTTCAAGCTGGTAAGTATTCGTTCCAAGGATGAGTTCTTAGGAAAGACCTCCGGCTATTCCTATATTGACCGTGCAGGAGAGCCCTTAGGCGCAGTTTGGGGGCACGATACGGATGACGGTTCCTACAACAATCCGGACGGCAGCATTGTTTCCTTGGAGAAGCTGGAGTCTTATTTAGGAGAAAGCGGTGTTTCCTTAGAGAAAAATGATGTAGCCTTCTACTGCGGAACCGGTTGGAGAGCATCCGTTCCCTTCCTCATTGCCCATGAAAATGGTTATAAGAATGCTTACCTCTATGACGGCGGTTGGTATGTATGGCAGATGGATGGTGAGAACAAGGTTCAGCTGGGCGAGCCGGGAAGCAGCGACTATAAGGAAGTTTTGGTAAAAGACTTAAGCACAGATAAGGCAAAGAAATAATGAAAAAAATATTGCTTCAGGGAATTACGGTTTTATCCGGCCTCCTCAGTATCTTATCCCTTGTGGGACTGTATATTATCCATTACTTTACAGAGCATAAGATGGGCATGGCAAGGCACATGGTATATTTACGAAGCAAATGGAGGGGACCTCAAATCGGTCCCCTTTTCTTGCACCAATGGAAAGTGCTGTTGGGAATGATGGTGCTTAGCCTTTTGTTCCTCATATTTACAAAGAAAGCATTTGGCGGAAAGGGAAAAATGGAAGGCTTTCCCAGGCTTTCCCCTAAGCTTCCCCACAAGCTCTTATGCCTCTATGGCCTTGGCTCCTTCCTCTTTTCCTATGCCTATTTCTTTATTGCCATGACTATGAAAATGCGGGAATATGAGCTAAGTATATTGCTTCTACTTTTACAAAATGCTATGGTCGTTTTATGCTATGGAGCATTTCTGGGGAGGACACTATGGCTAAGAAAAAATTAGCGGCCTTTTTGATTTTTCTTATCCTCCTTTTTGTCCTTCTTTGGAAGGTGCCGGTAAAGGATATTTTTCAGGGAGAGCTGCTTCGGTATTTACAAAGTTTGGTGGAGGAGAACTTCCTCCTTGCGGCCTTGGTCTATGTATTGCTCTGTGCCCTGGCGGGAGCCTTTTTGGCCCTCCCCGGTATCAGCTATGCCCTTTTGGCAGGTATGGTTTTCCATGCCTTCTGGGGCACCGTACTTTGTACTCTGGCTGCCAGCATTTCCGCAGGAATCTCCTTTCTTATGGGACGGTATTTCTTGCAGGACAGCATTAAGCCTAAGCTTATGCAAAATCCCTATATTGCCAAGTATTTCATGGGAAAGGAAAAGAAGAATCTTCTCCTGCTTTTATTTATCACAAGAACCATTCCGGTCTTTCCCTTTAATTTACAAAACTATGCCTACGGGATTACAGACATTTCCTTTTCCCTCTACTTTGTGTGCAGCTTTCTCTTTATGATTCCGGGAACAGCTATGTATACCATTGCCTTCGCCGGACTACAGGAAAAGAAAAATCCCTGGATTTATTTTTTGACTGCAGGAGTTATATTCTGTCTTTTGATGGGAATGCTGTATTTTTTCAAAAAAAGAGAAAAGGCCATGGAGATGAAAGAGAAAACTTAGGAAATTCAGGACTTTCCCAAGCGTTCTCGGAAGCTTTGACAATGATTGAGAATACTGTTTAAGAATAAATGAGAAACTAAGTTTGAGAATAATTTAAGTAGAGTAAAGTTCAGGGGAGTATATGACAGAAAAGAAAAAACGGGAGATTCATAAGCGGGTGGAGGAGTGTATTCACTGTAATGCCTGCAAAAGAAAATGTAAGTTTTTAACAAAGTATGATATTTGTATCGGCGATACGGAGAAGCTTAGAGAACTGGCTTATCATTGCTATCTTTGCGGAGAATGTACCAGAGTCTGCCCTAAGGGCATTGACGGAAGGGAAATTATTCTTGATTTCCGAAAGGAGCAGGTAAAGGAAGGAAAATATGGCTTAAAGCAAAGAGGTTACAGCGGAATTTTGCTGGAGAAGAAAAATTATCTCTTTAAAAACCATAGGAAGGCAAAAGGCGCTAAGACCGTATTTTTTCCGGGCTGTAATTTTCCGGCCTATTATCCAAGGACCTTGGAGAAGCTTCTTTCCATCTTTGCAAATGCAGGGATTCCCCCCTTCTATGATTGCTGCGGAAAGCCTGTGCTGGAGCTGGGATTGGAAGCGGAGGCCAATGCCATTTTCCGGAGATTGAACAAACGCTTTCAAGAATACGGTATCGAAGAGATTGTGCTGGCATGTCCAAACTGCTACTATCATTTCGGCAATCAACTGAATGTAAAAATCACCACGGTTTACGAGAAGCTGAAGGAACTGGGTGTGGGAAAGAAGGTGGAGGGAGCATATAGCTGCTTCTATCCCTGTCCGGATCGGGAGGATAAAGTTTGGATGGAGGGGCTGTCTTACTTTATCAGTGGAGAAATTTCCGAAAAGAAGAACCTGCAATGCTGCGGCATGGGAGGCTGTGCCTTTGTGCAGGAGGCTGAGCTTTCCAAGGAAATGGCAAAAAGCACTCAGGGAGGGGATAAGCCGTTAATCAGTTATTGCTCCACCTGTATCGGACAGTTTAGCAAGGAAGGAAATCAGGAGGCGGAGCATTTTCTGCCCTTGATTTTGGAGACAGGAGAAAAGGCGGATTACAGCCATTCCTTCTGGAATCGCTTTAAGCATAAGTTTTATTAAGAGGAGGGGAAATGGAAGCTGCCCATGGTCTGTTTCATCGAAAAAAGCTCTGTAAGCTTACGAGGCAAAGTGAAAAGTTAAGACATAATGAAAAGACAAGAGAAAGCAAAATCGAAAAAGAAAAGGACAAAGATCGACAAAGTTTGATTCTCTTTACCAGACTTCCCATCTTAGGAAAAACCAAAACCAGGCTGGTTCCTCATATCGGAGAGGAAGGAGCTCTGCAAATCCATTGGGCAATTCTGAAGGATTTTTCCGCACTGTGGAAGAAGCTGGAAAGAAAGGAAAAGAGGCTTTCCCTTCTAGTGTTTTATGATCTGCCCAAGGGTATTGCAAAGGAGCAGTGGGAAACAGCCTTAAATTGTCTGAAAACGCTTTTTCCCAAGGTAAGCTTTCAAAGACAGGAGGGAAGGGATATTTTTGATAAGATGGAAAATGCCTTTCGCTACAGCTTTTCCAAGGGCAGTCAGTTTTCTTATCTGGTGGGAGCGGATATTCCCTTTATGGAGGAAGCGCATTTTCATCGAGTATTCGCTCTGGGAAGAAAGGGAAGGCAGGTCTTAGGAGCCAGTCTTGATGAAGGCTATTACGGCATTGGCTTACAAAGAAGGATAGAGCCGGAGTTGCTTCATGCCTGTTTTTCTTATCAGGCGGTGCAGGAAAACAGAACTATACTGGCTGCTTCTTCCCTTCGGAACAGCCGGTCTATGCCTAAGGGTAAAGCGAGAAGACCTATCCCAAAAGAAAGTCCTTTTTCCTATACCCGGAAAATCTTAGAAAAGTCCAAAATCCCCCTTAGCCTTTTGGAAAAGAAGAGAGATGTGGACGAGGGACAAGACCTTAATGCATACAGAAGCATGCTTCCTTATGATAAGGCCCTGCGGAAATCCGCTTTCGGAGAGGCATTGGCAGAAAATGCGAAAATCTCCGTCATTATCCCCTGCTACAAGGAGGGAAGACTGGTTCGGAGGATGGAAAAACAGCTTTGCCCTTATAAAAAGGAGTTGGAAATACTCTTTGTAGACGGAGGAGAAAATCATTTTTCCGGAGAGTATCGGGTAATTCCGAGTAAAAAGGGAAGGGCAATACAGATGAATCTTGGAGCGGAGGAAAGCTCCGGAGATATTCTTTTCTTCCTGCACTGTGACTCCATCCTTCCCAAGGGCTTTATGAAAGAAATCCGGGAGGGAATGAAGCATTCTTTAGCAGGCTGTCTTGGCATTCGTTTTAAAAATCCTTCTCCCTTAATGGGCATTTGCAGCTTTATCAGTAATCACAGGGTGCTGGATAGAAAAGTCATGTTTGGGGATCAGGGCATCTTTGTGGACAGGGACTGCTTCTTCTCCGTGGGAGAATTTCCCAATCTTCCCTTAATGGAGGACTATCAGTTTTCCCTGAATTTAAAGAAGCAGGGAATTATTCCTTATTTGGCTAAAAAGCGTATTATTACCAGCGACAGACGCTTTCAGGGCAATTTTATTCATAAGCTATCTTTGATGTGGAAAATGAACCGGCTTCGGGGCAGGTATCGTAAAGGAGAAGACATTGAACAGTTGGCAAAGGAATACAGAGACATTCGCTAAGGAACCGGCGCTTTTACAATGTATTGCAGAACCTGCCTATCGGGAGGCTTTGGGATTAGGCAGGGAAATACGGGAGGAATATCATTTTCTGGCCAGGGGAGAGTATAACGAAAACTTTGTATTTACCCACCCGGATACCGGAAAAAAATACGTGCTTCGGGTGAATCATGGCTCACAAATGCAGTTGGAACGACAGATTTCTTATGAAGCCAACGCTTTAAGTCTTTTGGAAAAGTCCGGCAGAACACCTAAGCTTTATTACTGCCGGGAAAAGTCGGGGGAGCCGGGAATTCTTGTGATGGACTTTCTGGAGGGAGTAGCCCTTGATTATGCCAAGGACTTAAAGATTGGAGCGGAAATTCTGGCGGATATCCATGGTCTTCCGTACAATAGAGAAGAGGACATAGGGAAAGATAAGTTGTATTTTGCTAAAGATTCTCTTCTGGAGATGCTTACCGAGTCTGCAAGACTGCAAAGGGTGTATGAACTAAGCCCCTTTATGGAGGATTCCGTATATTCCCGCCTTCATGCTCTTTGGAAGAAGGGGGTGGAGGAAAAGGAACGGGGAGAAAAGCTTTTAAGGCAGGAGGAGTTTTGCATTATCAATACGGAACTAAACTCCGGAAACTTCCTGATTAACGGGGAAGGAAAGAAGAATTATCTGGTGGATTGGGAAAAGCCCCTTTACGGACATTTTGCCCAGGATTTAGGACATTTTCTTAGTCCTACCACCACTTTTTGGAAGACGGACTACATCCTTTCGGAAAAGGAAATCAAGGGCTT
The DNA here is from genome assembly GCF_057249185.1 of Oribacterium sp. Lineage (NCBI taxonomy): Bacteria > Bacillati > Bacillota > Clostridia > Lachnospirales > Lachnospiraceae > Oribacterium > Oribacterium sp. Next base: position 6,321 of record NZ_DBHIGR010000029.1, on the reverse strand, counting down.
CTTAGAGCATTATCAAAGCTGTAGAGGCATTGCACTTCCGGCTTTACAGGAGCAAACCGCCCTCTTTATTCTGTATAACTGCATCCGGGGGCTTTCCTGGTGCGCCATGGCCTATACGGAATACAAGAAGGGGAGAGATTTGCAAAATGAAGATACCTTCCGGAAAATCAAGGCTTACTTACAGGATCCCTTCCTGACGGAGGTGGAGGAATGCTGCAAGAAGCTGTTTTAGATTTAATTTCGGGTCTTACGATATAGCATTATAAAATAACTAAGGCTACGCTATCAGAAATTACAATATAAATTTCTGTATATTTATGATAAAATGGCTAAGAAAATCCCCGAGCGGCATTCCATTTTCACTATTTTTTTATAAAACATACGGAAACAAAATGGATTTAGCTAAGAAGAGTATTTTATTTTTTTGTGCAAAAATAAGAAATGGAAGGACAGTATCGGGAAGCACAGAAGTTTACACATTTTGAGGAGGCAAAGTAATGAAAAAGAACTTATTTGGATTAGGTGTGGTGTTATTTGCCCTTTCTCTTTCCGCTTGCGGACAGGGAAGCAAGACAGAGACTGCTGCAAAGCAGGAAACTACCGTAGCAGGCAGTGAAGCGGCAGGAGAAAGTAAGGCTGCCGGGGAAACAACAGCTGCTACAGCGGAGAAGGCTGAAGTCAAGGAGATGAAGGGGGATGCCCTTGCGAAAATCGTTGCGGATAAGGACGAGAAGGAAAAGTACCTGGTTATCGATGTTCGTAATGCGGAAGACTATGCAAAGGGACATATCAAATTTGCTCTAAACATGCCTTTAGATACTTTCAAGGATGAAGTATCCAAGATTGAAGATTGGAAGGATAAGGACGTTGTACTGTACTGCAATTCCGGAAAGATGTCCGGAGAGGCTGCGGATATTCTGGTAAATGACGGCTTTACCAAGGTTTATAACGCAGAGGGCGTAAAGAAGCATTCCTATGAATTAACCACCTTTGGAAATATCAGAGGTGCTGAGCTGATGGAGAAGGCAAAGGATGCTTTGGTGGTGGATGCAAGAGAAGCCAAGGATTTCGCAAAGGAGCATTTTGCTACCGCTGTGAATGTCAATGCGGATGATCCCAAGACTATTGATGCTATCCTTCCGGATGATAAGAACACCTTAATCATTACCCATTGTTATTCCGGAAACCGTTCCGCAAAGGCTGCGGAGTATATCGCAAGCAAGGGCTATACCAATGTTTGGAACTGCTTGGACGGAACCAAGGAAATCACCTATGATTTTTCTAAGGGAGATAAGTAATGGAGAAAAAATCCTTTCTGAAAGAAAGAATTTTAATCATAGCGTTTGGAGTTGTTCTTATAGGGGCTTATTTTCTCTATAGCCCGTTTAGAAGCTTTATGCAGGAAGTCTTCCGTGTTTTTGCCACGGGAGACTTCCAAAAGCTAAAGGAATTTGTGGCCTCCTACGGAGCCTATGCAGCGGTCATTTCCTTCCTTTTGATGGTATTACAGTCCATCATTGCGCCGCTACCCGCCTTTTTAATTACCTTTGCAAATGCCGCTCTTTTCGGCTTTTGGAAGGGGGCTTTACTTTCCTGGTCCAGCGCCATGGCGGGAGCAGCCTTAAGCTTCTTTATCGCAAGAGCCTTCGGAAGAGAGTTCGTGGAGAAGCTTAGCTCCAAGGGTGCCTTAAACCAGATAGATGCCTTTTTTAAACGGCACGGTAAGCAAAGTATCCTGATTGCAAGACTGCTGCCCTTTGTCTCCTTTGATATTGTGAGCTATGCGGCAGGACTTAGCGGAATGTCCTTCTGGGGCTTTTTTATTGCAACAGGTCTTGGACAGACGCCGGCAACCCTGGTTTACTCCTATGTGGGAGGCTTTTTAACCGGAGGAGCAAAATGGCTGGTAACGGGACTTTTGATTTTGTTTGCCCTTGGCTTTATGATTGCCCTTGGAAAACAGCTTTACGAGGAGCGCTCTAAGAAGAAAGATCAGGCCGATGGAGAGACTG
>NZ_DBHIGR010000029.1:0-4209 GCF_057249185.1 Oribacterium sp. | reverse complement strand
GAATAGTAAGGAATTATAGGAGAAAGCTATGAAAAAAAGATTTTTAGCACTGGCGCTATCCATGAGCATTGCGCTTTTGGCCTGTGGCGGTCAGAAGGCAAGCACTGAGACCAAAGCGGCAGAAAGCAAGACGGAAAGCGCAACAGCAAAAGAGACGTCAGAGGAGAGTAAGGCGGAAGGCTCTGCGGACTTTGATGCACTGGTAGCGGAAGCCAAGGGACAGACTGTAAACTTCTACGGCTGGGGCGGAGATGACCGCTTAAATCAGTGGTTAGACGGCTACTACGCAGAGTATCTAAAGAAAAATTATGACATTACCCTGAATCGTGTTCCTATGGGAATCGAAGACATTTTAGCGCAGCTTTCCGCAGAGAAGGAAGCGGGAGCCAAAGAGTCCGATATCGACATGATTTGGATTAACGGAGAGAATTTTAAAACCGCAAAGGAAAGTGATTTCCTCTATGGTCCATTTACCCAAAATCTTCCCAACTTTAAGAATCTGGTAAATCAGGATGATCCGGAAACCAACAAGGACTTTGCTTATCCCATCGAGGGCTATGAAGCACCTTACGGAAAGGCACAGATGGTTTTCTACGGAGATAAGACCAAGGGAGATTTCCCGAAGAATACCGAAGAGCTTTTGGCTTATGCCAAGGCCCATCCGGGACAGATTACTTATCCGGCTCTTCCGGATTTCACCGGTTCCGCCTTTGTGAGAAATGTTATTTACGATATCGTAGGTGTAGAGCCCTTCCAGACCGTAAAGGAAGATAAGGAAGCGGTAAAAGAGCTGGTACAGCCTGCTATGGATTATTTAAAGGAGTTAAATCCCTACCTTTGGAAGGAAGGAAAGACCTATCCCGAGAAGGAGCCTACCATGAGAAATATGGTAGCAGACGGAGAGCTGATTATGGGAATGACTTACTCTGCATACCTTGTTTCCAACAGCATTGCAGACGGATCTTTCTCCAACAATATGCAGACCTTTATCTGGGACAAGGGAACCATCGGAAACACCAACTACATTGCCATCTCCAAGAATGCAAAGCACAATGCGGCAGCCCAGGTTGCTATCAATGCCATGCTTTCCGAGGATGTGCAGTTAAACCGTTACGAGACCTTAAAGACCATTCCGGTATTGGACAACAGCAAGCTTTCCAAGGAAGTACAGGAAAACTTTGCCAAGGTAGACTTGGGAGAGGGTGTTTTAGAGCAGAGCGTTCTTTTAGACAAGCGTTTACCGGAAATGCCTGCAGGTCTGGTTCCTATCATCGAGGAAATCTGGCAGGAAGAAGTGGCCGGAAAATAAGATGAAAAAGAAGATTTCCTATTTGTGGATTCTACCCCAGCTGATTTTATCTACGATCTTCCTTTTGGGAGTTTCCTATGGATTTATCAAAAGCTTTTTAGGGGAAAAGGGCTTAAGCTTAGAGCATTATCAGGAAATCATGCATAGAGGGGATACTATCCCCTCTATTTTCTATACTCTGCGTTTATCCTTGTTTTCTTCCTTCCTATCCTTGGCGCTGGCGATTCTCTTTTCCTTCTTTCTTTTACAAATGGGGGAAAAATGGAAAAGATTGGAAGGCTTTTTCAGAATCGCCATTATGATGCCCCATAGTTTAGTGGCATTATTCTTTTTGTTTTTACTGTCTTCCAACGGTTTTTTGGCAAGGCTTTTCTATTCCTTTTCATGGATTTCTTCCCAGACGGATTTTCCGGCTCTGGTTTATGATGAGAAAGGCATAGGTATTATCCTTTCCTACCTATGGAAGGAGCTGCCCTTTGTCCTGTTTTTCTCCTTGCCCCTGGCTTATCAGGTGGATGAAAAGGCGGGAGAGGCGGCAAGATGCCTTGGGGCAAGTCCCTTTCAAGCCTTTTGGAAAATCACCCTGCCTCTATCCATACGGCAGTACTTGGCGGCATTTTTCATTATTTTCTCCTTCTCCTTCGGAGCCTTTGACCTTCCCTATCTATTAGGTGCCACCAGCCCCAAGGCCTTATCGGTTTTATCCTACCAGGAGCTACAGAGGGGCTTTTTACAGAGGCCGGTGGCTTTAGCCTATAACGGCATTATTCTCTTATTTTCTTTGTTTTTAAGCTACTTTTACTTTAAATTCTTACCGAAAAAGAAGACCTAAGGGGGGAGGCGCTATGAATTCTATAAAATCAAAAGGAATGGCCGGCAGCGTTTTTTACCGTCTCTTTCGGAATCTTTTTTTCCTAAGCTTAGTTCTGCCCCTTTTCTTTTTGTTGCTTTTCAGCTTTACGGAACGCTATGCCTGGCCGGAGCTTTTTCCCACGAGCTTTTCTCTTCGAAGCTTTAAAAGCATTCTTTTTCAAAGGAAGGCTTTGTTTCAGGACACGCTTTCCAGTATGGCTTTTTCTCTTTTGGTTTCCCTCTGTACAGTACTGGTGGCTTTTTGCACGGCCAAGTACCAAAATGAAGAGGGACTTAAGGGAAAGGGCATCCTTGCCTTTTTGGTGAATTTCCCCATTATGATTCCCGCAACGGTTTTTGCCATGGGGGCTCAGATTCTATTTTTGAAAGTAAAGATTTTTAATCCATTTATCACCGTGTTTCTGGCCCATGTTCTTTATGCCCTGCCCTATGCGGTCAGCTTTCTGCAAGAAGGGATGAGTAGAAAAATGAAGCTCTATGAAGAGCAGGGGAGGGTCATGGGAGCAGTAGGAGGAAGACTCTTTTGGAAGATTAGCCTGCCCTTGCTCTATCCATACATTTTCCCGGCCTTTATGATGTCTTATATCCTTTCCATGAGCCAGTATATTTTGACCTTGATATTAGGCGGAGGAAAGGTGAAAAGCTTAAGCCTGATTATGGTTCCCTATATTCAAAGTGGAGAAAGGAATCTGGCCAGTGCCTACGGACTGATTTTTCTATGTAGCAGCTTTCTTTTGTTTTTCTTCTTGGACTTTTTAGAGAAGGGGATACAGAGGGAAAGAGGCTAGAATAGAGGAGGTCTGAACAGAGTGAAGCTAGAATAGAGTGATGTCTGAACAGAGTGAAGCTAGAACAGAGCGAAGTTAGAACAGTGTGGGTTTAGACTAGCGTAAGGACAAGTATAAGTCTTGTAAGAATAAGAGGGCGTACAGAGCATTTTGTAAAAGGAGTTAAGGGTGGAAATTCGTTTATCTTGTGAAAACTTAGAGCTGGAGCTGGAGAAGAAAAAGATTTTAAGGGACATTTCCCTGGAGGTTCGTTCCGGAGAAATATTGGCGCTTCTTGGGGAAAGCGGCTGCGGAAAAAGCAGTCTCCTAAAGGCGATGCTTGGCCTATATTCCCTAAGCAAAGGAAAAATTTTCTTTCAGGGAAAGGAAATTCAAAATCTCCCCAGCCATAAGAGGGGAATTTCCGTGGTCTTTCAGGACTTAAGGCTTTTTCCTCATTTGAATGTAGGGGAAAATGTGGGTTTTTCCCTGGAATTACAGAAAGTTCCCAAATCAGAGCGTAAGAAAAGAGTGGAGGAGCTTTTAAAGCTTGTGCAGCTGGAGGGGTATTCGGAAAGGCGGATTGACAGTCTTTCCGGAGGGCAAATGCAAAGAGTAGCCATTGCCAGAGCCCTGGCCATGAATGAGAATATCCTATTTCTGGATGAGCCCTTTTCCGCCCTGGATCCTAATCTTCGGAGGGAGATGGGAGACTTTTTATTAGAGCTTCAGAAGAAAGAAAATTTAACGGTTGTTTTGGTCACTCACGACCAGGAGGAGGCCTTACGACTTGCTCACCGCATAGCCCTGATGAAAGATGGAGAGATTCTCCAAGTGGATGAGGGAGAAAAGCTATATTACAGTCCTGTAAATGAATATGTGGCAAAGTTTATGGGGAAGGGAAACAGTATTTTGGGCAGGGTGGAAAATGGCGTTTTTTCCTGTCCTTATTTTTCCTTTCCGGTAGAGAAAGAAGAGGGAGACTATACTTTCTTTTTTCGGGAGAGACAGCTTAGCTTTACAGGAGAGATAGTGGAAAAGCAGATAGCAGAAAAGCAGACTGTGGGAGAGCAGGGAGAAAACATTCATGAAGGGGAAAAAGTAAGCGGAATATCTGAAGCACTAAGCCCCTTTCATCTCATAGAAAAAGAATACGGAGGGGAGTTTTTCCGTGCCTTTTATAAGAACCCTGCCGGGCAAGTCCTTAGCTGCCTCATCGAAAGGGGAGAGGAGCTTCCGGAGGAGGGCTTCCCCACTCTT
>NZ_DBHIGR010000028.1:0-16583 GCF_057249185.1 Oribacterium sp. | reverse complement strand
ACACAGACATTTACTACCAATATCCCAAAGAGGAAGTCTATCAGGGCTTAAAAAAGATTTTAACAGGACTAAAGCAATACTCCCTCCCTTTAATTTTAAATGGAGGCGATACTTTCGTGCAAAGAAGTATAGAGGAAGGCAAGGCTTTAAGCCTCTTTGACGGCGTGAACCAGGAATGCGTCTTCACCAAAATCGATTTTACCAAGCCCGCTTATCTTTCTCAGGACAAAGAAAGCAAAGCCTATTATGAAGAATATTTGGAAAAAGCAAAGACTGCCGGCCTTTCTGTCTATCTTACGGAATATCAAGCGAATTCCGAATTAAGCCAAGAGATTGAGCGGTACTGTAAAGATAATGGCTTCCTTTGGTACAATGCGGAGAGCTTAAAGCTTAGATAGAACGATTTCTTTTACTCTATTTCCTTTGCTCTATTTCTTGTGCTATTTTTTTGCTATTTCTTTGCTGTTTCTTTGCTGTTTCTTTGCTGTTTCTTTGATGATTTTTTCCCGGTTTTCCTTCTAATAAGGATTTACTTCTCCCTTTTATTTACTTCGTATATAAAAATCTAAGGGCGGATTTCTTTGCCTTCTCTATTTTTTCAAGCTCTATATTTTCTATTGCAGAGCTAGTAATCCACTTTTTCTCAAATATAATTTGTGCGGATTCCAAGATCAGTCCACAGGCATAGGCATCCTTTTCTTCCGAAATAGCTCCTGCAAAAGCCGCTTTTGTTCCTTCCTGTAATACTGCCTTATTCACCCGATGAAAAGACATTTGCATAAGACTTGTGGCAGACCAAGCCCTGCAAAGAGCATCCGAATCGCTATGCATTTGTTTTATAAGAACTTCGATTTCCTTGGAAGAGCCCACCCACCCAAGGGCAATAATCAGCTTAGAACGAAGAAAGGCTTCTCCTTCTTTTTCCAAAAGCTCGGTCAAAAAAACTGCCAAGTAATCACAATAGGAAGTATAAAACGTTCTATGCTTTAACTTGGAAAGACACACTGCCATCAAATAGGCAGTAAATGCTCTCTTCCTTTTTTCCTGCTCTACCATCTTGCAAAGCTTTTCCCATAAAAACTTTAGCCCTTCTTCTCCATGACAATCAAAACTGTTCTCTAAGAAAAGCTGCGTCTCTTCTTCCCAGTCCTTACAGATTAGCTGGTAATGATAAGCTATCTCGCCACTATTTCCAAGAGCAGAAATAAAACGAATCCTATCCCCATCAGGGAAACCCTCCGCTTCCAGCTTACGATATTCTGCCTCCAAAGCTTCTTTTGAAAACTCTGGCTTCTGCACCATTTCCTCTACAGCTTCTCTTGCATTTTTATTGAATAAATCCGCCATAAGCTTTTCCCTATTATATCTATCTAGTGCTTCTCTCTTGTGGCATTCACAAACCTTGTATACTGTGGTTGCCATCCCAGAGTAACCGTTCCGATGGGACCGTTTCTTTGCTTGGCAATGATAACCTCCGCCACATTGGGGGTCTCCGAATCCTTGTGGTAATAGTCATCACGATATAAGAACATTACAATATCCGCGTCCTGCTCGATGGCTCCCGACTCTCTTAAGTCGGAAAGCATGGGGCGATGATCAGGTCTTTGTTCTACAGCTCGGGACAGCTGAGAAAGGGCAATCACCGGGCAATCCATTTCTCTGGCAATGGCCTTTAAGGAGCGGGATATTTCGGAGATTTCCTGCTGTCTGTTTTCCGAAGAACGTTTTCCTCTTTCTCCGCTCATCAGCTGTAAATAGTCAATCATAATCAGAGAAATGCCCTTTTCCAGCTTCATCTTCCGGCATTTGCCCCGAAGCTCGGAAACCGTGATTCCGGGCGTATCATCAATCACCATATTGGCATGGGAAATACGGTCAATTCCCTCAATCAGATTTCCCCAATCCTCATCGGTAAGGTTTCCCTTTCGCAGTTTATCCGCGTCAATGGAGGTTTCCAAAGAGAGCAGACGGTTTACCAGCTGCTCCTTGGACATTTCCAAAGAGAATACCATGGCAGGCTCCCGCTTCTTTACCGCCACATGGTCCAGGATATTGAGTACAAAGGCGGTTTTTCCCATGGAAGGACGGGCGGCAATCAGAATTAAGTCCGATTTTTGCAGTCCGGCGGTTCGATAATCCAGGTCAATAAAGCCGGTAGGCACACCGGTGATGGATTCCTTCTCTTTGGAAGCGGCTTCAATGCGTCGAAGCACATTCATCGCCACCTCATCAATGGGAACAAACTGCCGGTTATTTTTCTGCATCAGCAGCTGGAAAATCCGTTTCTCCGTACTTTCCAGTATGGTCTCCAAATCTTCTTTCCCGCTGTAGCAAAGCTCTGCAATCTCCTCATTGGTTTTAATCAAAGCCCGCAGGGTAGACTTTTCCTTTACCATCTCCGCATAGAGACGAACATTTCCCACACTGGGAACGGAAATCGCCAAATTTCTAAGGGTTTCCAGAGAAAAAAACTCCGGCGGAACATCCTTTTTTCTTCGAAGACGCTCTTGAAGACTGACAAAGTCAATGCTCACGCCCTCGGAAGACATTTCCCGCATGGCATCAAACAAAATATGATATTGTCTATTGTAAAAATCCTCCGGTACCAGAATTTCCAAGGCTGTCATCACCGCATCCTGGTCTCGAATCATGGCACCGATGACACTTTCTTCCGCTTCCTTGGCATGGGGAACGGTTCTCAGTACCAGACGCTCTTCCTGTTCAGCCATTCTTTCTTCCCTCTCTACTTTCAGTCTAAAAAACTTCTCTCCTTTTCCTCATCATTTTCTGAAAAAGAGAGAAGTCTTGTAATTGCTTTAAGCCCGTGGCTAAAAGGTAATGAGTAATTGCTTTAGGCCTGTGGCTGAACGCTTACATGGAGGGTTGCTTCCACATCCTTATGCAGCTTCACCTTGATGTCATAGCCTCCGAAATTCTTCATAGGTACATCCAGCTCCATTTTCTTCTTGTCCACAGTAAGCTTGTGCTGCTTCTTCAGTTCCTCCTGTACTTCCTTGGTAGAAATGGAACCGAAGGCTCTTCCGTCTTTTCCGGCCTTCATGGTGAACACCAGCTTGATAGCCTCCAGCTTTTCCTTTAATTCCTTAGCCTCTGCCAGTCTTTCCTCTGCCAGTTTTTCCGCATTCTGCAGCTGTAACTTTAAGGTATTTAAGTTCTTCGCATCCGCCAGCACACCGGTTTTGGTAGGTAAAATGAAGTTTCTTCCATAACCTTCACTAACCTCTACGATTTCTCCCTTTTTTCCTAATGCCTTTACATCTTTTAATAAAATCACCTTCATTACTCTACTTCTCCTTCCTCAATCATCTCATCGATGGCCTTTTTGACCTGCACAATGCAGTCTGCCACTTCACCCTCTTTAATCTGGGCTCCTGCCACGGTGCGGTGTCCTCCGCCCCCCAGCTTTTCCATTAAAACCTGCACATTCATCTCGTCGATGGAACGGGCAGAAATGAACACTACGTCATTTACCTTGGTTAAGACCACGCTGGCCTTAATTCCCCGGATGTTTAACAACTCGTTGGCGGTCTTGGCACCAAGTACCGTGGGGCTTTCCGTACCTTCACAGGAAACACTGCTGATGGCGAAGAAATCCCGGTAAATATCCGCCCGACTGATAGCCTCCGCCTTGGCCTGATAATCACTGAAATCTTCTCTGAATACCTTTCGGATTCTGGTGATATCTGCGCCGCAACGTCTCAGATAAGCCGCCGCCTCAAAGGTTCTTACACCGGTCTGGTTGGTAAACTCTCTGGTATCAATCACGATACCGCCATACATACAGTCCGCCTCAATAGGCTTTGCCTTGATGCCGTCCCGAATATACTGCATCATTTCCGCAATTAACTCGGAAGCGGAGGAGGCATAGGGCTCGCAATAGCTTAATACCGCCCCTTGAATCGTTTCGGAGCTTTGTCTATGATGGTCAAAAACCACCTTGGTCTTCACCATGGTAAGAAGCTCCGGTTCATCAATAATGGAAGGTCTGTCACAGTCTACCACCACCAACATGGTGTTGTTATCCACCAAATCCTTCGCAGTTTCTCCGTCAATAAACATATCCTTCGGATAATCTTCATTTTCCAGAAAACGCTCTTTTAAGGGTAAAATGGTGGATGTTACCCCGTTCTGTACAATATAGGCTCTCTTATCCAAGGCGGTAACCATACGATACACACCCACGGAGGAACCCAGACAGTCCATATCGCTGTTGATATGTCCCATAATGAGTACCTTGTCCTTGGACTCGATTAACTCCTGGAAGGCCTGAGCCTTCACTCTGGCCTTTACTCTGGTAACACGTTCCGTGCTCTGGCTCTTTCCGCCGAAGAAGTTTAACTTCTCCGGAGTCTTTACGATAGCCTGGTCGCCTCCACGGCCCAGCGCCATATCCATACTGGTTCTGGCATATTCATAGTTCTGGGCATAATCCCCCGCACCGAAGCCGATACCCAGGCTAAGGGTTACGGAGAGGTCATTTCCCACATCTACCTTCTTCACCTCTTCCAGAATGGAGAAGCGGTCATCCATCATTTTTTCCAAAGCGGATTGCTTAAGAATGAAAAAATATTTATCCTTTTCGATTTTCTTTACTACGCCGTTGGCAGAATCGATATAACGGTTAATCTTTCGATCCACTAAAGCAGTAAGCAGGGATCTTCTCACCTCCTCAATCTGCTCCATAACTTCTTCGTAGTTGTCTACATAGGCAAGACCTACTACGATTCTCTCCTCATCCAGCTTCTGCTGTAATTCCAGTTCTTCCGTTTCATCCCGAAGGTAAACCGCAATTAAACGAGTCTCCTCCGATAAGGTAAGGGATTCCGGCTCCGCATCCTGCAAGGAATCCACACGAATCAGGTCAATACAGTATTTTCTGTCCTTAAAGGAAGAATGTACTTCCAAGACCGCTCCGCTTTCCGTCAATATCTCTTTCTGAATATTGGGGAAAAGGGAAAGCAAATTCTTCTTTACCCCGCTGTCTTTTTGTAAGATGTGATGGAAGGCTTTGTTTTCCCAAAGAATTCCTCCCTCTTCATTGACGATACAATAAGCTGTAGGCATCTCTTCAAAAAGTCTGGCGTTGCTATCATTTGCCTTTAAGGAGAATTCCAAAAGGGAGGACATCAGCTTGGACTTTCTGCTCTGATAGAGATACAGTACAAAACAGACATATACTACAGCAAAAAAGAGAAGGACAAAAAACGCCTTCCAATCGATAAAGCTTAACGAAATTAAAATAGGAATCCACAGGAGAGAAAGCCAAATGGGCCACCGAAGATACTGGTCTATCGTCCCTGGTATTGATTTTCTTTTCTTCATCTTTCCTCTTTCTAAAAAAATACGCTGTGCCCTATTATACCCTTTCTTTTCTCATAGGTAAAGATAGAGAAAAAAACGAAAAAATCTTTTCTCTACTTAATAAAAAACATTTTATCCTTAAGATTTTCTTTATTGTCTTTCTCTTTTCCAGTCGTTACAATGATGCAGAGTTTAAGGGATTCTATAATGATCCCAAGTCCATTTTAATGAGGTGAAATATGAGAAAAATGAAAATAGCGGTAGCAATGATGGCATTAAGCCTTCTTTCCAGCATTCCCGCCCTGGCAAACTGGAATAAGGGTGCGGGGGCGAACAGCAACCGTTGGTGGTATGAAAATGAAGATCATTCCTATGCACATTCCGGTTGGTTCTGGTTAGACGGAAACAATGACGGTGTAGCAGAGTGCTATTATTTCGACCAGGAAGGTTGGGCATTACTTTCCACCACCACTCCTGACGGCTACACCGTAGATGAGAACGGTGCTTGGGTTGTGGACGGGGTCGTACAAACCAAAGACGTGGAAGTAAAGGCTACTCCTAAAACCACCACGGTAAAAAAGAAGCAGAGAAAGAACGGTGTAATCAAGGAGTATAAGGTACATGCTTCCGGCTCTTCCACCGGTGTTGCGCCAAAGCAGGGTGAAGTCAACGGAGCAGACTTTAATACCGAGCATCCGGCGGACAATAGTAAAAACTAAAGTCCTAAGTGTAATTTTATATAAAAAGGGAATGTAAAAAATCAATAAATAGAATTTTATGTAGTATAGGTCTGAAACTCGGGGTACGCTCTCGCTAGCTTCGCCTGACTGAGCAGTGGTTTTTGTTAACCACTGCTCACTTTGCTTCGCAAAGCAAATTCCTTCGGAAGTTGGTCTAGTACAGGACAACTTTTCTGATGAAAAGTTTGTCCTTACATAGCAGTACTAACTTCAAGCATCGCTTCACTCGCTTTCAGTAAGTACCGGCGGGCTCAGACTACCCCCCCCATTTCAGACCTATACTGCATAAAAAATTACTCTATAATCCTGATTTTACATTCCCTTTTTTAATATAAAATTACACCAAGGACTTCTTTGCCCAGTGCTTCACATTTCTTCTTTGTCTTTAAGAAGCTTAAGAAGTCACTTTGTGACGGATAGGCTAAAACCAGATATTTGTGCTCTGACAGAGCCTGTATTCCTTCCGGACTTTGCAAAATGTCCTCTGTAGCTCTTGCAGAAAGGGGATTTCCTTCTCCTACATTCTGTACAAGCTTTTCTCTCATTTCTCCTTTTGCACCGATAAAGAGGATCTCTTCCTGAATTTCCTTTTCCTTCGCCAGCAAAGTAAGATTTGCCTTGGAAAGGCGGAACAGTTCTTCCTCCGTTTCACATCGCTCATTTTCCCCGGCAAGCTTTTCGGACCATTTCTTAAAGAGCCCCTGCTTTTTATAACGCTTCTTACTGCCTAAAACCATAAGGCCATAGGACATTTCCAAATCTTCCTCTCTGGGAAGCTCCTTAGTGAAAAGATAAGGTACGGTAATCACTGCTACAGACAAAAATCCTCCCAGGAAAATCCCCAAAATAGCATATTTGACTAAGGTTTTCTTGGAAATCCCTTGGGTTCCCAGAACTTCCTCTCCCTTTGCGTCCTTCTCCTTTTTCTTCCAGTCGGTAAGGAGTGTGGAAAGCTTTTCCACCCTGTCTATTTTTTGCTGCTGCCGTTGCAAAAGCGGAAAGTTCTGTACATTCTGAAGCTGGCTGTTGTCCGGACTATAGTTTCCACTGTTTTTAGCTATGTAAACGTTATCCGAAAGAATTTCCAGCTTATGTGCAGGAAGATTTTCATCCAATTCCGCCTTTTTTTCTTCTACATACGAAAGAACCGCATCTCCCATTTCCTTGGCAAGCTTCTCCGTACTTCCCACAAGATAGACAGAAACAATAGCACTTCTCTCATTTCCCTCTACATAGATGAGATCCGATAAATCTTTCTCTGCTACCTTTCCCCCCAGGCGCTTTGCGATATCGCTGTAAAATGTACCGCTTTGTAAAGCATCACTGTAGGCCTGACTTACCGCAGAAAGCCTTGCTGCAATTTCCTGATTGCTGAGAGTCTGTCCTCCCTCCTCTAAAGGAAGATAAAGATTGATATCTCTTTCCCCATAGGAAGTAGAATCAATTTTCATCAAAGCGGAATCCGCCAAGCTTTCTCTCTCTGAAGAAAGCAAAGCTTCCAGTCTTTTCCGCTCATTTCCGGCATACTCCAAGGACTGTTCTTTTTCCTTCGCCTTCTTCTCCGCACTCTCCTCCGTGATTTCCGTTTGACTTTCCGCCTTCTGGCTTTTCAAGGCCTTATAAAGCTTAAAAGAAGGGAGGGCTAAACCGCAAAGCACCGTAACAAGAAGAATCCATATCCCTTTCCGTAAACATAAAGCCAGTAATCCGGGTAAATCCAAAATCACCTCTTCTTGCAGTTCTCTTTCCATAAAATATAGTTCTCCTTTTTATTCATAACGAGTATCGTGCGCAAAGCGTGCGATATCTCGTTTGTTTATCTTAAATTCTGTAATTCCTTATCTCTACAGCATTTTACTCTTTACAAAGCTCCCAAGGCAAAAAATGCAGAAGAGCCTCCAGTACACCGCCTCCGATAGCTCTTGCCTTGTCGGAAACATTCCGATATTCCACCGCCTCACCTCTGGGATCCACATCTCCCGCCTTCATACCGGGAAATACGGAAATGCCTTCCTGCAACATTCCTCGAATTATTCCGGAGATTTCCGTCCGCATAGGAATACCGTTTACTACTCCGCAAATATCTCCGGCCTCCACCAAAGTACCGATGGGAAGAGTTTGTTCCAAGATTCCTTCTGCCGGTGCCCGAAGCACCCTTTCTTTCCCATATCCGCCGATGATTCCGGGAATGCCGGTATTGGGAATGGCGGATCCCTTAAGGATCACTCTTCCCAAATCATGACCTCTTTTGCTTTCTATGACTGCATGGCAATCTACGCCGGCAGTAAATCCGGGGCCTATGCCGATAACAAGTCTTGCATCCTCCATACATGTTCCCAGATTCTTCTTGGCAAGAATAGCATCCACCACAGCATCCGCTTGTAAGCTGTGCAGAAAGCTCTTTCCTTCATCCACAACCACAGGAACCTCTTTTTGGGAAATTGCTTCATGTATTTCCTCCAAGCTCTCCGCCCGAACCGCCGTAATACCTTCCACACTGCACTCCCCCAAGCGAATCGCTTCCGAAAAAGCAACATTTCTCCGAACTGCTGTGGGAATCGCCAAATCACTGTGGCAAACGGATATCCCCGCACGATACAGCCGAATGGAAATTCCCGTTGCCAAATCTCCTGCTCCCCGGATAAATACGAGCATAAAACCTTCCTTTCAGAAAAACAAATCTTCTGGCAAAAAAGAAAATATCACCTATAATGTCATCAGACAAGAACTTATAGAGCTATAAAAACTCCTGTAAGAGCTTTCATAACAAAAACCCTCACGCTATCAGACTTTGAGTTTTGATTCTACCATAAGTCTTAAAAAGAACATAGTTTTTTTGAAAAACCGTAAGCAAAAGGATAGAAAGCCGCTTGGATAAAACAGGTTTTCATAAGAAAGGAGACACTTTGACGAAACAGCAAGGACAAATCGATGACAATCCGCAAAGTAAACTTATTCGAATTCCTCTGTCGGAAGCTCTCGGCATAAAAAAAGGAGTCAACGCCATTATTGGAAGCGGAGGAAAAAGCAGCCTATTAAAGTCCCTTTCCCTTGAGCTGTCTCAAAAAGGCTCCGTGCTTCTCACTACCTCCACCCATATCCTCCCCTTTTCTCATTGTGAAAATATCTGTTTCTCAGATGAAAATGTTTCCATCTCCGATGAGAATATTTCAATCCTCGACATAAATGCTTCAATCCTCGACATAAATGCTCCAAGCTACGATGAAGATAATCACTCCCAAGAAGAGGCCTTGAAAAATTCGAAAGTTTTCCTTCAAAGAAAAGTTCTGTCCTTATGGAACAAGTCTAAAAGCCCCATTCTATGCTTGGGAACTCTGGAAAAAAATGGCAAGCTTTCCCCCTTCCCCTTGCCCTTCTCCGCTTTGGAGAAAATGGCAGACTATGTCTTGGTGGAGGCAGACGGTTCTAAACGATTACCCGGAAAGGCCCATGGGCAGAATGAGCCGCAGATTCCAAAGGAGAGCCAAAGAACAATATTGGTTTTCGGAGCTTCCGCCCTTCATAAGCCCATCTCTGAAGTCATTCATCGAGTGGAAATTTTCCAAAACTTTTTCACTCCGACCTTAAGTCCCGACACCTTAATGACTAAGGAGCTTCTCTTGCAGGCTTTCCGTAAAGAAAACTTGGGGGACTGCCTTTTTGTGAATCAGCTGGATTGTCTCACAAAAAAAGAAGCAGGGGAACTGCTTCTTTTCTTACAAAAGGGCTTAGGAAAAATGGTTTGTGGCGGCTCTTTAAAAGAAGGATCCGCTCATCCCGAACTGTTTATTTTATAAAGATACGTTTTTTGAAATACCAGTTTCGTTTAAAGCCGCCTTTTTATAACAAGAGCTTTTTATAATCGCATCCGAAGAAGCTGTTCCATCTTCAGAATGGCTTCTTCCGTATCCACATCCCAAAGCTCAAATTCTCTTTCCACCGGAATCTTATGAATTTCTTCCACCGGAATCATGCCGGATTTTAAAAGTACGCCTCCACCATGATCCCCGGTTAAGTTCCGCAGATTTTCAAAATACTTCTTCGGAAAAATCACCGGATTTCCCCCTTCCGCCTGATAGCTCAAACGGTAAAGTTCCTCCGGATTCTCTGAAAAAGCATCCACGAGGTTTCTTAAACTTTCCTCAGAAAGCAAGGGCTGATCCCCTGTTAAAAACATGCAGGCATCCCAGGATTTGGCCTGTTCAGAAGAAAGAGCCACTCGAATGGTATCACTCTGTTCACTCTCTTCATGCATCAAAACGGAAAAATGCATTTCTTTGGCCAACTGTTCCACCTCTTTAAAACGAGTCACTACCAAAGGCGTATCCAGAACAATCTTCCCGCCCTTTCCCCGTTTCTTTTTTTCCTGCACGGTAGCGTCACTGTCCTGAATTCGTTCAGAAAGAGACCCCACCGCCTGATAATTATAGAAAAAATGGGATAGGGTATGAAAGGTATAGGAAATCATGGGCTTTCCCGCTATTCTTTCCAATAATTTATTTTTTCCGAAGCGTCTGCTCCAGCCGGAGGCCATAACCACAAAGCCCAAATGTTTCATTATCTCTTCCTTCCCTATCCCTACACATAACTATCTTCTTTTTCCCAAAAAACTTTTGTCCTTTAAAAAAAGCTCTTATCCTTTAAAAAAAGCTCTTATCCTTTAAAAAAGCTGTCTTCCCTGTACGAATTTAGCCTGCAAGCGGGCACTTTCTTCTCCGGTATACAAAAGCACCTCCAAACGTTCCTTTACCGTCTGTGTCCGAACACTTCTTCTTTTTTCATGGAAGACTAAAGCATCCGCTTCATACCCGGGCAGGAAAGATCCTACCTTTCCAAAGAAGCTTCCCCCGGAAAGCGTTGCCAAGCAGAAGGCTTCCTCCAAGGTAAGAGGGGCAAGGCTTTGATCCATAAGACGGAAACGAAGCTTTGATACGGATATTGCATCGGTGATGGCTCTTAGCATGGAGAGATTTGCTCCTCCTGCCACATCCGTTCCCAAACCGACCTTCACATTTTCCTCTAAGAAGTGGCGAATAGGTGCCGCTCCGGAACAAAGGTTCGTGTTGGACTGGGGACAATGGCAAATCATCGTTCCCCTCGCCTTTAAGGCGGATAGCTCTTCTCCCTCCGTATATACGCAATGAGCCATGATGCTGTTTTCCAAAAGACCGTAGCGGTCATAGGTATCTCCGTAATGCTTTGCGTCGGGACAAAGCTCCTTTACCCAGGCAATCTCTCCCGGATTTTCCGACAAATGGGATTGCACCGGAAGCTTGTATTCCTTCGCCAGCTTTCCTAAACCCTCCATCAAAGCATCCGAACAGGTAGGGGTAAATCTCGGCGTAAGAATCGGCTTACAGTTCTGCCAATCCTTAGGAATCTCCGAAAGCCATTCCTTGGTGTTTTTAAGGGATTCCTCCGCAGTATGCTCCGTTAAATACTCCGGAGAATTTCGATCCATATTGACCTTTCCCACATAGGAAAGCAAACCGCTCTCTTCCAAAAGCTTCATAAGAAGCAAGGTAGCATCCTTGTGAAGAGTAGCAAAGATTACCGCTCTGGTGGTGGCGCTTCCTCGCAAGTCCTCTACAAAATCCCTATAGCCTCTTTCAGCATAGTCCAAGTTCTGATATTTGGCTTCCTCCGGAAAGGTGTTGACATTCAACCAATCCAAAAGCTCCAAGTCCATCTTGGTACCCCGGAAACCATACTGAGGAGCATGTAAGTGGAGATCCACCATTCCCGGAAGAATTAAATCTCCGGAATAATCCTTGATCTCCACAGAAGACAGCTCCTTAGGAAGACTGTCATAAACCCCTTGACATAACCCATCCTTTATGTGCAGATAGGCATTTTCCTTACAAATCAGGTTCTTTAAATTCTCACTGTAACAAATATCCCCTCGAAGCAAATACTCCATGGATTCCTCCTTAATCGAAGCTTACAGCATAATATACTTCAAAATAAAGATGAGCGACAGTACATACATCAGCGGTGTCAACTCCTTGGACTTTCCTGTGAAAAGATGAAGCACGGTATAGCTGATGATACCGAAAGCAATTCCCTCGGAAATGGAATAGGTAAAGCCCATAGCACAGATACAGATAAATGCGGGAATAGCCTTGACCATGTCTTCCCAATCAATCTTCGTTACCTGCTGCATCATGAAAAATCCTACAACAATCAAAGCCGGTGCTGTAGCAAAGGATGGAATAGCAAGGAAAATCGGAGAAAGGAATAGAGATACCAGGAAGAGTCCTGCAGTCACCAATGACGTCAAACCGGATCTTCCTCCCTCTGCAATACCGGATGCGGATTCTGCAAAGGTCGTAATGGTGGAGGTTCCCAAAACGGCACCTGCTGTGGTTCCTAAGGCATCCGCCAAAAGAGCGCCCTTAATAGCAGGTAACTTTCCCTCTTCATCCAACATATTTGCCTTGGATGCGCAACCGATTAAGGTTCCCAAGGTATCAAAAACATCTACAAAAAGAAAAGCAAAAACAACTACCAGGAAATTCAAAGAAAATACATTGCTCAAATCCATCTTAAAGAAGGTGGGCGCAATAGAGCTGGGTACAGAAATCAGGGAGCTTGGAATCAAGCTGTAGAAGCCTGCCTCGGGATTCGGAACATAGAGTCCGGTCAACTGACAAAAAATACCTAAAACCCAGGTAACAATAATACCGATTAAGATGTGCCCTTTAATATTCTTTACTACCAAAATAGAAGTTACCAGTACACCGATTAAGGCCAAAACCACGGTAATTCCCTCAGAAGCAAAGCTTCCCGCTTCGATAGACTTCTTAAAAGAAAAGAGAGTTACCAGGGTAGCCCCGTCTACAACAATGTGGGCGTTCTGAAAACCGATAAAGGTAATAAAGAAGCCGATTCCCACAGCCACAGCCACTTTCAAGCTCTTAGGAATCGCATTGAATATTGCCTCTCGTACATTGGTCAAGGAAAGAAGGATAAAAATAACACCTTCCACAAAAACTGCTGCCAAAGCCGTTTCCCAGTTATAGCCCATTCCCAATACCACCGTATAGGAAAAATAAGCATTCAGTCCCATACCTGCAGAAAGTACGAAGGGAAGGTTTGCCAGAATTGCCATAAAGAAGCTGGCCAAGGCTGAGGCCAGGGCTGTTGCCGTAAATACCGATCCGGCATCCATTCCGGAAGCCCCGAGAATTCTGGGATTCACCGCCAAGATGTACGCCATGGTCATAAAGCTGGTGACTCCGGCAATGACCTCCGTCTTTACATCCGTGTTCTTTTCTTTCAGTTTGAAAAATTTCTCCATCTGTCGTCCCCCTATGAAAAAAATAGACTGTATATGAAAACGGGTAGTGACTTCACGACATGTTCCTACTCGTCCTCAAGCATGTTTTGCCTCCCTAGCCCTCTATTTTACTCCATTTGTTGCTTCTGAGATGTCTCCTTCTTTCGCAAATCCCCTTTGCTACACTTAACAGCTATACAGGAGATTGTACATCAAGTCTCGTAAAAGAACACCAAATTTTTTCGTTTCTACAATTTTTCTCAATAAATGCATTTTGTCTTGGATGTTTTGTATAAGCATAAGGGAGCAAAATAAATAGTTTTTTTATTGTTTCAGCAAATATCTTATGGTGCAAAAAGAGAATTTATGCAATAATCAGTATAATACTCTTCGAATAGACTAGTTTATTAGTTATTTTTTATAGGGGGCATAAATATGAATAATCGATTACAAGCAATTCTCTCAAAAGTTTGTTTAAAGGAAAAGGAAGCCGATCTGGTTATGAAAAATGCCCGCATTCTGGATGTTTTTACCGGCAGTATTTATTCCGGTGATGTGGCTGTCTCCCAGGGCTATATTGCCGGAATCGGGGAATACCGGGGAAAGAAGGAAATCGATGCCCGGGGACAATTTCTGGTTCCCGGTTTTATAGATGCCCATTTGCATCTCGAATCCACCATGGTAACTCCCCATGAATTAATCACTCTGGCAGCTTTGAAGGGAACTACCTGCTTTATTGTGGATCCCCATGAGGCCTGTAATGTTTCCGGTAAAGAGGGCATCGATTACATTTTACAACAAAGCGAGAAAAGTCCCGCCAATGTCTTTGTGATGCTTCCTTCCTGTGTTCCCTCCACGGAGATTGACGACAACGGCGCTGTCTTTTCCGCAGAGGATATGAAGGAATATCTGGATAACCCCCGTATTTTAGGGCTGGGGGAGGTAATGGATGATTATAGCGTGATTCATCGGGAGAAGAAAATGATGGAAAAGCTCTCACTGTTTTCCCGGCATGTTTTAGACGGTCATGCCCCATTTCTTCCCAAAGAAGACTTGCAGGCCTATGCCTTAAACGGCATTCAAACGGATCACGAGGCGGTAAATTTTGACTATGCCCTGGAGCAGATTCGTGCGGGAATGCACATCCATATCCGGGAAGGCTCCGCCGCAAGGAATTTAGAGGCTTTGGTTAAGGGAATACTGGCTCACAAGATGGATACCAGAGCATTTTCCTTCTGTACCGACGATAAGCACATTGAAGACATCATAAGAGAAGGGCATATCTCCCACGCCGTTCGAAAGGCTATTGCACTGGGACTTCCCACCTGCTCCGCCTATCAGATGGCCACCATCAATACCGCGGAATGTTACGGCTTATCTCAGCTGGGGGCTATCACCGTGGGCAGACAGGCGGATTTTCTTCTGATTTCCGACCTGGAAAATGTTGAAATCACAGCCGTATATCACAAAGGAAAGAAAGTGGTGGAATCCGAGCATTTAAGCATCCCCCGCTGTCCTTCGAAGCTGAAGAAAACCGTTCACCTCTCTCCCCTGAAAGAAAGGGCTTTTCGTTTGCCCATTTCCAAACAGGAGGTAAATGTCATTGCCATGGAAGAAGGGCAGATTACCACCAAACGTTTACAGGTGGTGCTGAAACGATGCAGCAATTTTACCGGAGAAAAATATCCGGAATATCAGAAAATCGCCGTTATAGAACGACATAAGGGAAGCGGAAAAATCGGCCGGGGCATCTGCCAGGGCTACGGCATCCATGGGGGAGCCATTGCCAGCTCCGTCAGTCATGATTCCCACAACCTGATTGTAATTGGAGACAATGACCGGGATATGTGCTTAGCCGTCAATGAACTCATCCGACTGCAGGGAGGATTTGTTCTGGTACAGGGAGGAAAGGTTTATGATTCTCTGGCTCTTCCTATTATGGGATTGATGTGTGATTGCGGTTTTATAGAAGCCAATGCACATCTGGAAAATATGAAGCAAAAAGCCCATGAAATGGGGGTTCCCGGTGGAATGGATCCCTTTATCAGCCTGTCCTTCCTGGCGTTACCGGTGATTCCGGAGATTCGCATTACGCCAAGAGGGCTTTGTCTGGTGCAGAATGGAAGGCCAAGGTTGATTCAGTGAGGAAAGAGTCGTTTCAGGAAAAGGGACGAGACTATCACTTATATTTTATGCAGTATGGTACTGATTCCGGGGCACGCTCCCGCTAAGCTCGCCTTCGTAGCTGTTCTAAGTTCAAGCTACGCTTCGCTTGCTTTCACTAAGAACAGACGGGCTCACATTGCCCCGTCATCAGTACCATACGCATAAAATTCCTATTTGGCTTTTGTCTACTACACTATCCTTTTCTTTAAAACGACATCTTTCCTTACGGAATCACATTGCCCCGAAATCAGTACCATACTGCATAAAATTCCTGTTTGGCATCCGCCCGAGCTTTTTCCGCTTTAGATATAACTATTTTCTATATCCAGTTCAAAGAAATCTATTCTTTACAATACCGTCTCTTTTCTTTAGGATAGAAATATTACAAAGGACGTTTTTTTCTATAGAAATAAGAACTGTTGAAAACTTTACATCTTAACCTGAAATGCTTTACTCGATTTTTATAGAAAGAAGGATTCCAAAAATATTTTCTGAAATGAGGGAGTTAGTATGGGAAAGAAAAAATGGCTGAGTCTTCAACAGACTGTATGGATTGCCTTAGGGCTTGCTTTGGGTTTGGTCTTCGGACTGATTATGCCTGAGTTTTTCTATACTCCTCTAAATGTAATTGCCACCATTTATATGTCATCTTTGAAAATGATGATTTTCCCTTTAGTGTTTTGTAGTCTTCTGACCGGTATTATGGGCATCGGCTCCATTGCCAAAACCGGAAAAATCGGTCTCTATTCTCTTTTGTGGTTTACGGCTACCACCCTTTTTGCCAGCGCACTGGGACTTTTCCTTCCCGGACTTCTCCATCTTGGAGCGGGAGCTCAGATTGTCGCTACGGATGTGAAGGTGGACGCGGTAGAGTTTAAAAGCCTTCTGGGAACCTTGGAAAATATCATTCCCTCCAATCCGATTGCGGCATTTTCCGAGGGAAATATGCTTCAGGTGCTTTCCTTTTCCATCATTATGGGACTGGCCTGCCTCTCCCTAAAGGAAAAGGCGGAGCCCTTTGTGAAGCTCTGTACCTCCATTCATGATATTTCCATTTTTATTGTTTCGAAGATAAT
>NZ_DBHIGR010000027.1:0-16603 GCF_057249185.1 Oribacterium sp. | reverse complement strand
GAATATAGAGAGCAATAATCACAAAGATTAGTCCCTCTATATTCCACATGCTATTCTTTTTGCTCTTTCTTGAACTTGGCATAGTTACAGTGCAATCGCAATATGGTCTCTTAATTCAAGTGGAACATCTTCTTTGTCCATGGACAAACTGCTGATGATGTTGATCTTGTATTTTTCGGACAAAGCATCCAATTTACGTACACAGTCTCCGATAGGCTTTCCTTCCAGACTGGCCAGCTTTAAAAAGCTATCTAAAATCAAATATTCCAAATCATGATCCTGAGAAATAATTCCGCTGATAAAGCCGACAAACTCATCTTCCGACTCTAACTGGAATTCATTGACATTAATCAAACGCACCTTGTTGTTAAGCTCATACATATGCTGAGAGGAGCGATCCAAAAAATCCACCGTTCCCTTTGCTTCCGCAACAGCTTTGTTCGCCCGATCAATGAGCTGTTTTGTCTTTCCTTTTCCTCTTTGTCCTACAATGAACTGAACCATATGCATTCCTCCTTTAATTCTGAACAAGAAACGGTAGCCCATGCTACAATGCCCTGCTTTTTATAAAAAGTATAGACTATCTATGAAATCTTATCAAGTAAGTTTGTCATATTCTCATAAAGATTCTCTTTGTTTGTACCCTTCATTACAACAGAATAATAGGGAATAGCAGTGGAAGCTTTGTCCACACTTAAGGCTAAGCAATAGCCTGCTTTTTTGGTGGTTCCTGTTTTTGCCGCCAAGATTTCCAAACCGTCGGGAAGCTCCTTCTCTCCGGTAGAATATAAATTTGTTGCCTTCCATACCTGAGACTTGGGAATACCGTTTTTATCTTTGTATTGTACCTGAATTTCTTTTGTGGCCAGAATTTCCCGTAAGCTGTCATATTTCATGCATTCTTTTAAAATGAGGTAGATATCATAGGGAGAAGTATAATGATTATCATCCGGCAAACCGTGGGGATTGGTAAAATGGCTGGAAAGGCAACCTAGTTCCAAAGCTTTCTCATTCATCCTGTCTACAAAAGCGGAAACAGAACCTGCCGTAGCCTCTGCCACAGCGACAGCTGCATCATTTCCGGAGGGGAGAAGCATACCGTATAAGAGATTTCTGATGCTAAGACTCTCTCCAACCTGTAAAAATGCGGTGGAAGAACCTGCTTCTTTGATTACGGAGGAGCCGGAAACCACAAATTCCTGATCTAGATTTTCCACGGAAGATACACAAACCAGAGCAGTCATTAATTTGGTGATGCTGGCGGGATAAGTTCTGTCATAGGGATGATTAAAGGAGATAGCCCGATCTCCTTCCTTACCGTCTTCTTCCACCAAAAGAAAATATTCCGCGTCCATATCCTGGATTTGCGCGCTTGTATCTGAAGGAATAGCCAAATCCTTGGCAAAGCTTTTGGTGCTGTTCTGAATATCCTCTTCCACGGTAATGGAAGATAATCTTTGTATACTTTGTTCTTCCTGAAAGGCCTTTTCCAGCTTCGGTTTACAGGAGCTAAGGCAAAGAGGAAAAATACACAGCAAAAGAAAGGCTTTTTTCCTTCTTAAAAAAGTACTCAAAGCCTTTCTTCTAGCCAATATTCCTCCACTCTAACTCACCACGTTCCAGAGCGTGAATTAATAATTCTCCTGTTGCCAGATTTGTGGCAATAGGAATATTGTAAATATCGCATAATCTGACTACGGAATTTACTTCCGGTTCCGTATCCCTTACCGGAGAGGGATCTCTTAAGAAAATCACCATATCCAAATTTCCCTGTTCGATTTGAGATGCCAGTTGTCTGGCTCCTCCGGTTTCTCCCGGGAGAAACTTATGGATTTTCAGATTGGTAACTTCCTCTACCAAAGTGCCTGTAGTTCCGGTTGCATATAATTCATGTCTAGTCAGGATACCTCTGTAAGCAATACAGAAATTTTGCATGAGCTTCTTCTTGGAATCATGCGCAATTAAACCTACCTTCATCTCTACCCTCCTACGTCTTCCTTTGTAAAGCAACATTTAAGACTATTCCGAAACCAAAGTATACGGACAGCAGGGAACTAACGCCTCGCGAAAAAAAGGGAAGTGTAATTCCGGTATTCGGAAACAGTCCGGTTGCCACCGCGATATTTGTATAGGTCTGAAATCCGATCCAGGCCATAACGCCTACACATATTAGCCGACCACTTAAGGTTTTTGCTCTATAGGCTATTATAAGACATTCTAAGATAATCAACAAGAAGATTATAATAATTATTAAAGATCCCCGAAAGCCTAATTCTTCTCCGATTACCGCGAAAATGAAGTCATTATCCTCCTCAACCAGAAAGTTTCCGTTTTTCACGGAGAAGATGGAATTATTAAAAAGTCCCTTTCCGTTAAACATTCCGGAGCCGATGGCCATAATGGACCACATTTGTTGGTAATAATCATTGCTGTTTTCTGAAGGATTTAAAAAGGTCAAAATTCTTTGTACCTGATAGCCCTGTAAAATTGGAATCTTATCATAGAGCCCTGAGGAAAAAAGGTAGAAAAGAAGACCCAAAGCTACCACTACCACTCCTAAAAAGGCAAAAATCCATTTTAATTTCAAGGGAGAAGCAAAGGTCATAGCGGCAACGATGACCGTCATAATAATGGTTGTGGATAGATTCGGCTGAATCATGACAAGTCCTACGGGAATGGAAAAGTAAAGTGCTTCCATTAATAAGGCATGAGGGTGATTGATATCCTCCTTCAGTTTTTGTAGGTAATCCGCAAAGAACAGAATCAATCCTACCTTTACAAACTCCGAGGGCTGCACCTTTCCCAAAACCGGAACGGTAATCCATCTGGTAGCACCGTGTCCGGAAGCTGTACCGTAGATTTTAACACCGGCCAAAATCACTACGGAAAGTATATAAATCCATGGGGACCATTTACAAATCTTCCGGTAATCAACCAAAGAGATTCCCACACACATAGCCAATCCTACAAAGGAGCCGAGAATCTGTCGTACTACAAGGGGATCTTTAAAGCTTTCCGCCGATGTTGCGGAGCGGACGATAAAGATTCCGATGGTATTTAAGGCAATCATGTATAGGACAAGCCGAAAATCATATTGCTTAAAGTCATAATCTAATTTCCACTTCATAAAATCTCTTTCTCTTAGTCGCTGACATTAACCGACAAAATGGAGCTGGCATCTCTTTGCAAAATGGTATCCATACTAAGCTTTCCGAAGCAATAGTCATAAACCATATTGGCCAGGCTGGCTGCATTACCGGAGGAATATCCGTAGGGAATATTTACAGTGACGGAGATTTGCGGATCTTCATAAGGCGCGTAGGAGACGAACACCGCATGATTACCCCTATCCTCTCTTTCCTGTGCAGTTCCTGTTTTTCCGGCAACGCTAATGTTTTGTCCTAAAAATACATTCTTGGCCACACCCTCGGTAATCACCTTTCGAAGACCTTCATGTACCGCATTCCAGGTGCTGTCTGCATAATCCAAATGTCTCAAAAGAGATGCACCCACCTCTTCCACCGTCTTTCCCTTCGGGTCTGCAATTTTATCCACTATAGAAAGATTATAAAGATTGCCTCCATTGGCAACAGCGGTAATGTATTTTGCCAGCTGGGCAGTATTATAGGCATGGTTTCCCTGTCCCATAGCGGAACGTTCCGGATCATAGTCGGAAATTCTGGGTTCTGCCTCATCCAGTTCAATGCCGGATTTTTCGTTTAAGCCAAAGTCACTCGCATATTTCCGGATTCTTTCCATTCCCAGTTCCGCATTGTAATTTCCCTCTGCATCCGTTGCCAAACGATGTCCTAAATCCGCAAAGAAATAGTTACAGGAATTTTTGATACCATCCACCAAGGTTTCATTTCCGTGGTGGGAAGGCCAAATCCAGCAACGAATATTAGGTGTAACTTCCTCATATTTACCTGTACAGTCAATGACAGTGCTTAAATCCAATACCTTTTCTTCCAAAGAAGCAATGGAGCTGATGGGCTTAAAGGAGGAACCGGGAGCCAACTGGGTTTGGGTTGCACCGTTAAGCAGCGGTAAGGATAAGTCCTCATTACATTTTTTTAAATAAGCGGCATCATTAATCCGATTGTTGTCAAAGCCGGGATAGCTGACCAAAGCACGAACCTTTCCGGTCTTTACATCCGTCACTACCACGGAACCGTTACAGGGATCCAGAGCGAACTGTGCGGGAGTAAGTTGCAGCTTTCTGATTTTATCAATCAGAAAGGTATAGGCAAAATGACTGTCTCCCCGGGCTAAAGCGTCATAGGAGGCGGTATCCTGGGGCAATACGTTTTGTTCAAAAAGAGCCATCAAAAGAAGATTTCCTTTTATTTTTTGATTTGCGATAGCGTACTTGTATAGCAGCTTTTCAAATCCGGAATCCTCTCGTAAAAAGCTCATGATTTTATTTACAAAGAGCTGATAAATCTGTGCACTGTCCGAATATTCCTCCGATAAGTTCAGCTTGGTCGTATCAATCCACCCCTCTTCTATTCCTTTTTTAATAAAATCATGAAGGGATATACTGTCGCTTTTCCAGGAGGCAAGAGCCTGGGAGGATTTAAATCGGGAGTCCTCCGGATTTACGATTCCGCCTTCTTTTCCTAATAGGTAATCGTAGATATAAACCATATAGCCCTGCATTTCCTGGGGAAGAGCGGATAATTCTCCGCCGCTATCCTGCATAAGGACAGCTTCCACTTGAGAAAGCACGGCTTCTTTATTTTCTTGAAAGAGAGACCCGATCTGCTTTTCAGCATCTCCGGCATCCTCTGCGGTAAAATGCTCTTTATTCAGAACATTGTTATTAATGAGCTGGTAATAAGCGTCCTTTACGGGAATCATCAGCTGGGACTGCTTTAAGGCACTTTGGTCCAGCTCATTCTGTTCCGTAATCTTGGAGGCTAAAATTCCTGCCAATTCCTGCTCTAAAAGATGATATATGGAAATCTGATCGTTAGCGGAAATGGTGGTATAAATATCATTACCCGCTCCGGGTTTTTCCTCGGAGATAACCTCCATAATACTTCCCACGTTGTTCAGATACATTTCCTTGTATCCTTTTTTCCCTTTTAAGACAAGATCCTCACTCTTTTCCAGTCCCCAAACGCCCACCACATCATTTACCGCATAGGAGCTGTCCTGCTTTTGTAAATCCGCCAGCTGACTTTCCTGTACCTGGCCGGTATATCCTACGATATGGGAAAGGTAAGGGGCATAATTGTATTTTCGAACAGAGACATTTTCAATATCCACGCCGGGGAGATCATACTTGGATTCCAGAATCTCCGCCATACATTCCCGGGAAACATTATCTACAATAGTGGTGCTCATATAACGCTGATAGGAGGTCAGCCTTAGGGTATAAATAATACCGATCATATCCAAAGCGGTTTCATCCGATAATGTGATGGGCTTTCCGTTCTCATCCTGCAGCTTTGTAAAGTTGTATAATTTTTTTGCCTGTAAGAAGCATTGCTCAGCGGTACTGTTAGCCTCCTTTTCACTTAACTTCTCCGGCGTTTTTCGAAAAACATTGGCAATGAGGCGCCGTCTGTCCTGATCGCTTGTGGTGGTATAGACAAAGCTTCCGTCTTCCTGCTTTTGTACTTTAAACTGGCTCTTAACGGGATATTGATATTTTTCAATAATTTCCGCCAGCTTTTTCAACATTAAATTTCGCTTATTGATTCCGGCACTGGTTCCGGAAAAGTTTCCGGTTTCCGCAATCGTTATGTTGTATTGTAATTCATTGTAAGCCAAAAGCTTACCGTCTTTATCGTAAATATTTCCCCTGGTTCCGGGAATCACCAAATCCTGTCTGGTATTTTTTTGGTATTCCTGCAAATAATCATTTCCATGCAATATCTGCAGACGAAAAAGATGCAGTGTTAAAACGGAAAATAAAAGAAAAAAAACAATGGATAATGCAAAGAGTCTGGAGGAAAACAGGCGGTTTAGCATTTCTTTGAGAAAACCAAATAACTCTTTCATCATAAGACTTTTTCCTCCAATTTCTTGCTGGCACTAAAGAAAAAACGATATAAAACTACGGTAAGTAAAAAGGAAAATACAATAGAGGGAAGGACAATATGCAGGGCATAATAAGGAATGTTCCCCTTTCCCCGAACGGCAAAACGGAAAATATAAATATACAGATGATAAATAAGACCGCTGACTACACAAAGAAACAGTGGCAGAGTAATGTACTCTTCGTAATAATAATGATGAAAATATCCATTACCATAGCCGATTAAAACAAAAATCAGGGAATAGAAACCAAAGGGACCGGAATAAAACAAATCCATCAAAAGTCCGGCACAAAGTCCATAAAACATTCCCGGTAAAGAGCCATAATAAAAACCGAAGGAAAAGCAAAGGATCAAAAGCAGGTTAGGGCTTGCGGACAAAAAGGGAAGCAGGGGAAATACACTGGTTTGCAATAAAAATGCCAGAATCAAAAGGGCAAAGTAAAACATTGCCATGATTCTTTTTGCGCTTGCCTTTCCTACTTTCTTATTCTGCAAGATCCTTACTCTCCTTTTGAAAACGATCGTCTTTTCGCTCTTTAAGCACCAAGACTTCCCTTAAATCCGTAAAATCCGCGGCAGGAATCAGATAGCCGTTTTTCATTAAACGCTTCTCATCCTCTTCTATACCGATGGCATAGCCTACCAAAATACCGGGAAGAAATTTAGAAGAAATATTGGAGGTAACAATACGATCTCCATCCTGAATTACCGCTTCTTTCTTCATATTGGTAATTCTGAGTCTTCCCTCTTCAAATAGCTGTAAATCGCCGGCCACGATACAGGTATCACTGGACTGAATTCCCATGCAGGAAACTCTGGACTCATCATCTATGATGGAACGAACGGTGGCATAATTCAGCCCCACATCCGTAACAATCCCTACCAGGCCGCCCTTGGCCATAACATTTTGGTCTACCATAATGCCGTCCTTGGAGCCCTTGTCAATACGGAAGACTTGGAACCAGTTTTCCGAGTCCTTGGCAATGACTCTGGCGGCTACCTTATCATACTGTAAATATTGCTGATCCAAGGAATATAAATCCCGTAGACGTTTTAATTCTTCTTCATTCTGCTTTAAGATATTGTTTTCCTCTGTCAGAAGGTCGATTTTGGCATTAAGCTTTTCATTTTCCGCTTCCGCTTCCAAGAGGGTTTTATGCTTTTCCCAACGGGAATAGAGCTTATAGCCTACATAATTCACACCGGACTGTATAGGAACCAAAACGGTTCCCACTGCATTCCGAAGAGGATTCATAAAGCCGTCTTTAACAGACGACAGAACAATCATCATAATGCATAAGACCGTTAAGAGTATAAAAATATATTGATTTTTCTTCTGCTCCACTATATTTTCCCCTGTTCCTTAAAACTGTAATATTGATTATCTCCGATAATAATGTGATCCATTAAGTGTATCCCCAGATACTCTCCCGCTTTATAGATTTCTTCCGTAGCCCGTTCATCCTCTCTGGAGGGGTGAGGATCCCCGGAGGGATGATTATGCACCAAAATAAAACAAACGGAAGCAGCCCTAAGAGCCTCCATAAAGATTTCCCTTCCGGAAAGAATGGATGCATTAGAGCTACCTTTGGACAAAAGAAAATCCTTTAGCAGTTGAGCTTTTGTATCCAAAAACAGAACATGAACTTCCTCATAGGAAAGATGCCGTAATTCTTCCTTAAAATATTGAAGCACGGAACCGGGAGATCGAAAGGATTGTACTTCCTCCCGGATTTTTCGGTTCCAGATTCTCTTGGCCAGCTCTCCTACGACCTGCAGTTCTATGGCCTTGGTTTCCCCTACTCCTTTAATAGCTTGCAAATCCTCCAGACTATACTGCATAAGTCCCACCAGACCGTCATAAACAGGACTGAGATGAAGTACCTTGTCTGCAAGGGACAAAACACTTTCTTCCTTCGTTCCTGTGCGTAGTATTACAGCCAGAAGCTCCTCGTCTCTTAAAGCAGAAACGCCTAAGCGAAGAGCCTTTTCTCTGGGCAATTCCTGCCCGGATTCCTTCAGTGTTAAATGCATTTTTTCCTCCTATCCGGAGGGAGTCTACAGAGGATTCTATTTTAGCACGCTTTCCCCTTATCGGACAAAAACTTTTCTTAAGCTTTGGCTATTTTTATTCTTTCAAAAAAGCAGATTGAGTTTGCCTTGAGTAAAAAGTCGTGTCCTAAAGGGATGCTTCTTAGATATTTAAGAACAAAACAATATACTCATTACGGAACTATTCTTTAGGAAGTTTTACAAGTCCTGCCTTGAAAATATTATCCAAGGCCTTGATTACCCCGAATTTTCCGTGGGCAAAGGTCAGGCCGCCCTGAAAATACACGGAATAGGGCTCTCTTAGGGGAGCGTCTGCGGATAACTCAATACTGGATCCGGAAATAAAAGCCCCTGCAGCCATCACCACAGGATCCTCATAGCCAGGCATGTCCCAGGGTTCCGGACGAACAAAGGAGTCCACCGGAGAAGCTTCCTGAATTCCTCTACAAAAAGCCAGCAAAGCCTCCCCATTTCCCATACGTATTTCCTGAATAATATCGTTTCTTGGACTGTCCGCCGTAGGGTGACATTGATAGCCCAGGGATTCAAAAAGACTGGCCGCAAAGATCGCACTTTTTTCTGCTGAAGCGGTAACCGTCGGTGCCAGGAAAAAGCCTTGGAAGAAATCCTTGTTACAGTGCAGGGAAGGCCCAAGCTCCTTTCCTAAGCCGGGAGCGGTCAGTCTCACCGCTGCTCTTTCAATACATTCTTTTGTGCCGGCAATATAGCCTCCGATGGGGGCAAGTCCTCCGCCGGGGTTTTTAATGAGGGATCCCACCACCATATCGGCTCCGTAATCACTGGGCTCTTCAGTACATACAAATTCGCCGTAACAGTTATCTACCATGCAAATCAGGTCTTTTTTACAGCTCTTGATAAAGCTTATCAAGTCTCCGATTTCCTTAGGACTGAAGCTCTTTCTGTCACTATAGCCTTTGGAACGCTGAATTTCCACCAATCTGGTTTTCTCGGAAATCGCGTTTTTGATACCTTCATAATCAAAGGAGCCATCCGGAAGCAAAGCTACCTCTTTGTAGCTCACACCAAATTCCTTCAAAGAGCCAAGGGAGTCTCGAATGCCAATAACCTCATCCAAGGTATCGTAGGGCTTTCCTACCGGGGATAGAATTTCATCTCCCGGACGAAGATTTCCCTGTAAGGCAATAGCCAAGGCATGGGTTCCGCAGACAATCTGAGAACGGACCAAGGCATCCTCCGTATGAAAATAATTGGCGTAAACCTCTTCCAGGGCATCTCTTCCGATATCGTTATAGCCGTAGCCGGTGCTGCCCAGCAAATGGGCCTCTGAAACCTTTGCCTTTTGCAGGGCCTGTAAAACCTTTAACTGGTTAATTTCCGCAATTTCATCAATCTCTTTGAAACGGCTCTCCAGATTTTTTAATATCTTTTCACTATAGGCAATTACTTCCGGAGAAATGCCCATTTCTTCATAGATTCTTTGATAATCCATTCTATTCTTTCCTCCTTACCCCCGATAAAATCCTCCTCAGAAAGGAAGATGGTATTTTTCTCTCTTCTAAACCAGGTCATCTGCCTTTTGGCATAGTTTCTGGAATGCTGTTGAATTTTTTCTATACACTCCTCTTCCGTGTAACGCCCCTCCAAATAAGCAAACACTTCTTTATAGCCAATCGCATTACAGCCCGGCATATTTTCTCGATAGCCCTGCTCATAAAGAGCCTTAACCTCTTGAAAAAGGCCTTCTTCCTTCATTTGCAGTACACGGTCATGGATGCCCTGATACAATTTTTCCCGTTCTCTACACAATACAATAAATAGAGCATCATAGAGAGCCTCTTTTTTTTGCTCTTCCCGATTATGTTGGGAAATGGGACGCTTATGCAGATAATAGTATTCCAAAGCTCGGATGATTCTTTGCTTATTATTTTCATGGATAGCTTCAGCCGCTTCCGGATCCACTCGGGACAGCTCTTGGTGGAGGGGAATCGTTCCTTCTTTTTCCAGTCTCTCCGTAAGTTCCCTTCGGATTCTATCCTTTTCTTCCTGATCTTCATCCTGAAAGTCTATATCATAGAGCATGGCTTGAATATAGAAGCCGGTACCTCCCACCAAAATGGGAAGCTTTTCCCTACTGTAAAGTTCAGCAATTTTTTCCCTTGCCATCTTTTGAAAAAGGCTGGCATCATAATTTTCAGAAGGATTAAGGATGTCCAGAAGATGATGGGGAATTCCCTCCTTTTCTTCTTCTTTTACCTTACCGGAACCGATATCCAGTCCTTTGTAAACCTGAACAGAGTCCGCGGAGATACACTCTCCGTCCAAAGCCTTGGCTAAGGCGATGGAAGTACCGGTTTTTCCTACCGCAGTAGGGCCTGCCAAAATCAATAAGGGTTTATGTTCTTCCCAAAGATTCATTTATACAATCCTCTTAAACATTTTTTCCAAATCCTGCTTTTTAAAGGCCACAATGGTGGGTCGTCCATGGGGGCAGGCATAGGGATTTTCCAGGGTGAAAAGCTTCTGTACCAAAGCCTCCGCTTCCTGAAAGCTAAGGAGCTGATTTCCTTTTACAGAGGCCTTGCAGGCCATGGACGCAATTTTATTATAGACGCTCTCCGCTTCGGAAAGGTTCCCTTCTTCTGCAAGAGCATCCAGAATCTCATGAAATAGCATTTCCGCATCCAAAGAAGGAAAATCCGCAGGGATTCCTTCTAAAAGGTATCGCTTATCTTCTTCCTTTCGGATTCTATAGCCAAGATGGGTAAAATAGTCCTTGGTTTTTTCATAGATCTCTTCCTCTTTCGCATTAAAGACCATGGTTTTGGGAAGAATGCCCTGACTGATTCCCGGCTTTTCCAGGGTTTTCTTTCGCATTTTTTCAAAGTTCACCTTCTCATGGGCAGCATGCTGATCCATAATAAAGAGTTCCTTTTGAAATTCTATCAACCAGTAGGTCTGAAAAACCTGCCCAATCAGTCGGAATTCCTTCTCTCCCTCTTCAGAGAAGAAGGAGGGAGAAAATAGATTTTCCTGTTCTGCCGATGGGAGCTTTTCCGATTCGGTGAAAAACTGCTCTTCCTTGGGGACAGTATTCTCTTCCTTTTCAGAAGCCTTTTCTTCTTCTAAACGAATCCCCTTTGTTAAATCAAACTCTTCATAGATAAGCTTCTCTTCGCCGGTTTCATCTTTCTGCTGATTCAGCTCCGGAGTTTCTGAGCTAAAATGAGTTTTCTCCGTAGCTTCTGTTCTAAACTGAGTCTTCTCTGAAATGATTTCTGAAACGTTCTCTGGAGCCTCCTTCTCTTCCGCTTTTTTCTCCCAAAGCTGACTGGAAGGGGAAAGAAATGTTGTATTTTTCTCCTCCTTTTCCTTTTGGAAAAGGGAAAGGGGGCTATGGTCAATCAAGTCTGCCTTAGATAAGGTCTTGCTGACGCAATCAAAGAGCGCCTGATAAATTTTTTCTCGATTTTGAAAACGCACCTCCAGCTTTTGGGGATGCACATTCACATCCACAAGATTGGGGCTTAGGTGTAAAAAGACAATGGCAAAGGGAAACTTATGCTGCATCAAAAAGGGCTTATAGGCGTCCTCCAGGGCTCTACTTAGTAAAGAATCCCGAACAAAACGACCATTCACGAAGAATATTTCATATTGCCTGTTAGAACGGGTAAGGCTGGGCTTGCCCAAAAGCCCCTCAATATGCAGGGTAGCCAATCCTGTTAGGCTGGAAGGATAATAGGATTCCCTTATTTCCAAGCTGTCCTTGGCAAAGGCCTTTCCGTAAATGCCGAAAACCACATCAGAAAGTTTCCCGCCCCCAACGGTTTGGAATCGACTTTTTCCATCCTTTACAAAATGAAAGGAAATGCCCGGATTGGCAAGAGCCAGCTTTTCCACCATTTCCTCTACCCTACTGGCTTCCGTGCTTTCACTTAATAAAAACTTCTTTCTGGCAGGTACATTGTAGAAAAGATCCCGCACCAAAATGCTGGTACCGTCCATTCCCCCTACTTCTTCCACCGGAGAGAAGCTTCCTCCCTCCACAAGGATTCTGTGGGCAAGAAAATCCTCCTGCCTTTTGCTGATACATTCCACCTTAGCCACGGAGGCAATAGAAGCCAAGGCCTCCCCACGGAAGCCGAAGCTTAAAATCTCTTCCAAGTCTTTGGGATTTTGAATTTTACTGGTGGCATGGGGCATAAAGGCCCTCTCCAAATCCTCGGAAAAGATTCCCTCTCCGTTATCGCTTACCCGAAGAAAGCTGATGCCGCCCCCCTTAATCTCTATGGAAATAGCTGTGGCTTTAGCATCCAAGGCATTTTCCACCAGCTCTTTTACGATACTGCCGGGACGCTCCACCACCTCTCCTGCGGCAATTTGATTGATGCACTCCTGGCTTAATAGGTGAATTTTCAACGAAGTTTCTCCTTTAAACTAAACAACAGATTGATGGCTTCCAAGGGACTCATGCTTTCAAAGGAATCATTGCGGATGCAGTCTAAAACTTCCTTCTCTTCCTTGCTTAGCGTTGAAACGGAATTTTTTCTTCCCGTCTCTCCGGCCTTTAAGGGATTTTCCGGAAAATCCTCTTCGAAGTTTTCTTCCAAGGCCTCTTCGAAGTCCAAATGCTGAAGGCTAAGATCCTTTTCATTCAAAAAAGCGGAGATTTCTCTGGCTCTATCAAGTACAGGGGCGGGAACGCCCGCAAGCTTGGCCACATCAATACCATAGCTTTCGTCTGCCCCTCCGGGCATAATCTTACGAAGGAACTGAATTTCTCCCTGTTCCTTGGATACCGCTATACAGTAGTTCTTCACTTTTTCCAGCTTTCCCTCTAAAACACTTAACTCATGATAGTGGGTGGCAAAAAGGGTTTTTGCTTTGATTTCCCTGGCAAGATATTCCACCACCGCCCAGGCTATGGAAAGGCCGTCAAAGGTGGAGGTACCTCTTCCGATTTCATCCAAAATCAAAAGAGAATTTTCCGTAGCATTTCGTAAAATATTGGAAACTTCACTCATTTCCACCATAAAGGTAGATTGACCGGAGGCCAAATCATCGGAAGCCCCTACCCTGGTAAAGATTCTGTCGCAGATAGGAATATCCGCCTGCTTTGCCGGCACAAAGGAGCCGATGGAAGCCATCAGCACGATTAAGGCAACTTGTCGCATATACGTGGATTTTCCTGCCATATTGGGGCCGGTGATAATGGCAATCTTCTCCTCTTTACCAAGCCTTGCATCATTGGGAACAAAGCTTTGATCCTGTAAAAGTTTTTCCACCACCGGATGACGACCGTCCACAATCGTTAAATTACCTTCCTCATTGATTTTCGGACGAACATACTGCTCCTGCATAGCCACCTTGGCCAAAGAAAGGCAGGCATCCAAGAAGGCAATTTCCTTTGCGGTTTTTTGCATTCTTCCAAGTTCCCGGGAAAGCTCTTCCCGCAAATTTACAAAGAGACTGTATTCCAGCTGTTGCAAATTTTCCGCCGCCCCCAAGATTTTATTCTGTAAATCCTGTAATTCTACGGTAGTGTATCGTTCTGCCTGAGCAAGAGTCTGTCTTCTGATAAAGTAATCGGGAATTTCTCCCTGATAGGACTTGGAGATTTCAAAACAGTAGCCGAAAATACGGTTATATTTGATTTTCAGGTTTTTAATTCCGCTTTTTTCTCTTTCCCGCTCTTCCAGCTGATTCAGCCATTCCTTCCCATGCTCTCCCGCCTCCCGGAAAAGTCGCACCTCCTCATGGAAGGAAGACTTAATGATTCCTCCCTCCTTAATGCTAAGGGGAGGATCCTCTTCAATGCATTCATCAATCCTGGTATAGAGCTCCTCCAGCGCATCCATATCCTGTCCTAAGCCCTGTAAAAGCTTTCCGGAAAAGGAGCTTAAAGTCCTCTTAATCACCGGCAGGAATTGTAAGGAGGATTTTAAAGCCAGCATATCTCTGGCATTGGCGGAGGAAATACTGATTTTTCCGATCAGTCTTTCCATATCGTAGATGGAATCCAGATATTCCCTAAGCTCTTCTCCGTCAATATAACGCTGACAAAGCTCTTCGATACAATCTAAACGCTCCTCCATTTTCTTTTTTTCCCGAAGAGGACGTTCCAGAAAATGGCGAAGCATACGACTTCCCATGGCGGTATGGGTTTTGTCCAGTACCCAAAGCAGGCTTCCTCGCTTTTTCTTGTCTCTAAGGGTTTCCCAAAGCTCCAGATTTCTCTGGGTGGAAAGGTCCAAAAGCATATAGTCTTCCCGATGAAAACGCTCTATATGCCGAATATGGGATAAAATATTCTTCTGGGTATCATAAAGATAGCGTAGGCAGGCTCCTAAAGCTCTTCTTTCCAAGGGGGCATGCTCCAGTCCTAAGCCGGGAATGGAGGAGGAAAAATGAGTAGAGAGGATTTTGTCCGCCTCTTCCTTTCCAAAATAATCCTTCTCCTTTTCTGTAATGCTTAAGCTAAAGCGACTGTCCAAGGCAGAGCTTAATGCTTTATCCTCTAAAAATCCTATGGGACAGAGAATCTCCTTTGGGGAAAAACGGGAGATTTCATCCAGAAGCTCCTTGCTGTCGGAAACACTTAAACTGTATAGCTCTCCGGTACTGATATCCACGGTGGCAAGACCGATGCCGCTGTTTCCGGGATAAATAGCGGAAAGATAGTTATTTTTCCCTTCCTCCAAAGCAGTTTCCTCGGTCTGGGTTCCGGGAGTAATTACTCGGATAATTTCCCGCTTTACCAGTCCCTTGGCAAGCTTTGGATCCTCTACCTGTTCTCCTATGGCGACCTTAAAGCCCTGGGAAACCAATTTACTGACATAGGAATCTGCCGCATGATAAGGAATTCCGCACATAGGGGCCCTTTCCTCCAGACCGCAATCCTTCCCTGTAAGTACCAAATCCAAAGCCTTGGAGGCTTTGATGGCATCCTCAAAGAACATTTCATAAAAATCCCCAATGCGGTAAAAGAGGAGGGCATCAGGTACCTCCTTCTTGCTCTCCAAATATTGCCGCATCATAGGGGATAATTTTGCTTCATCCATTAAAGAACACTCCCATAGTAATAAAAGCCCATAGATTTATCCAAACGAACCGGAACAATTTCTCCGATTAAGCGCTCTCCACCTTCAAAGTGAACCAGCACATTGTTGCTCAGTCTTCCGGTCAGCATATTCTCGGACTCTTTGTCCTTTTCTTCCACTAAAACTTCCATGACCTTCCCCAGGTCTCTTCCTTCTCGCTCCTCGGAATGAAGACGAATATGCTCTAAAAGTCGCTGGAATCGCTCCTTAACCACATCCTCAGGAACTGCCTCCCACTTAGCAGCCGGAGTTCCCGTACGCTTGGAATACTGGAAGGTAAAGGCGGAATCAAACTTGGAGTAGGCTACCACCTCCATGGTATCCTGAAAATCCTCTTCCGTCTCCCCGGGAAAACCTACAATAATGTCTGTCGTCAGACTCACATCCGGCAAAACTTCTCTTATCTTTTTCACCAAAGCCATATAGGATTCTTTACTGTAATGCCGGTTCATCCTCTTTAAAATAGCAGTAGAGCCGGATTGTAGGGGCAGGTGAATATGATTGCAAATATTTTCATGTTCCTTCATAACCAGTAAAAGCTCATCGGAAAAATCCTTAGGGTTCGGAGTCATGAAACGGAGTCGCTTAAGACCGGGAAGCTTTGCAATTTTTGCCAAAAGCTCTGGAAAGGAACATTCCTCCTTCTTGTCTAAGCCATAGGAATTCACATTTTGCCCAAGGAGCATGATTTCTTTTACACCGTCGGCAACCAATGCCTCACATTCTTTCAAAATTTCCTGAGAATCTCTGGACTTTTCTCTTCCTCTCACGTAGGGCACAATACAATAAGTACAGAAATTATTGCAGCCAAAGCTGATATTTACGGCTGCTCTAAAGCTATATTTCCTCTTGGAGGGAAGATTTTCCACGATTTCCGCACTATCCTCCAAAAGCTCTACCTTCTTCTCCTTGGAGAGCATGGTTTCTAAAAGATACTCTGCCAGCTTATAAATATTGTGTGTACCGAAAATCAGATGCACATAGGGATATTTTCTCTGAATGGTTTCCACCTCATCCTTTTCCTGCATCATACAACCGGTAATTCCAATGATTAAGTCCTTATTTCTTTGATAGAGATGCTTAAGCTGTCCGATACGACCATAAAGCTTTTGATTGGCATTCTCCCGGACGGTACAGGTGGTAAATAGGATTACATCCGCTTCCTCTTCCTTCTCGGTAATGCTATAGCCTGCTTCCTGTAAAATTCCCTGAAGCTTTTCTCCGTCTTTGGCAGACATCTGGCAGCCGATTACAGTCACCATGGCCTTGGCTTCATAGCCCTCTCCCTTTTTTACATCCAACAGGGCTTTAATTTGTTCTATAAAGTAAAACTGGCGCTCCGGCTCATTGGCAGGTGCGTTTTCCAAAATTTCCGTAAATAACTTGTTTCCCACAATTCCCTCACATTTCTAAGATCTATTTCTA
>NZ_DBHIGR010000026.1:0-16706 GCF_057249185.1 Oribacterium sp. | reverse complement strand
TTTCCAGGCCGGAGCAAAGAAGCTCGTGCCGGAAGGAGTGGAAGGAAGAGTGGCTTATAAGGGGAAGGTAGAAGATACTATTTTCCAGTTTATCGGCGGGCTTCGTGCCGGCATGGGCTACTGCGGAGCAAAGGACATTCCCACCTTGCAGGAAACTTCCGAGTTTGTGAAGATTTCTCCCGCATCTCTAAAAGAGTCTCATCCCCACGATATTCATATCACAAAAGAGGCGCCGAACTATTCTTCGGATTCTATATAGGGGAGATTTTTTACAGCCCCTATTTTTGTACTTTTTCCTATCACGAAAATAAAAACTATGAAGAACGCCGATTCTGTGCTAAAATCTCACGGATTGTAACTATTCACCCGTGTGTTCGAGACCTTCCACACGCTAAAAAAAACTAAAGGAGAAATTATGCATTTTCAAGATCAAAAAACCAAGATGATGACCCAGGCGGCGCTGATTGCCGCTGTGTATGTGGCTTTGGTGCTGATTTTTAAGCCAATCAGCTTTGGAGCGATTCAGTTCCGAATTGCGGAAGCCCTTTGTATTCTGCCCTTTTTCAGCTTTGCAGCTGTTCCGGGTTTGGCAGTGGGCTGTCTTTTAGGAAACTTCTTTTCCGGAGCGGCCATGCCGGATGTTATCTTCGGAACCTTGGCTACCCTGATTGCTGCAATCTTAAGCTATCAGCTTCGGAACAAGAATAAGTTCCTGGTATGCGTTCCGCCCATCCTGGCCAATGCCATCATTGTGCCCTTCGTTTTACAGTATGCTTACGGGGTACCGGACAGCTATCCCTTCCTCTTTGCTACCGTGGGACTGGGAGAGGTCATTGCGGTAGGTGTTTTGGGAAATGCATTGCTTTTGGCTTTGGAAGGTCGGAAGGAAGTACTTTTCGGTGCAGGAGTTTAACAGAAAAGCCGGTATTTTGCCGGAGGAAAAGCTTCTCCTTGGCAGGATAGAGAAGTAACG
The DNA here is from genome assembly GCF_057249185.1 of Oribacterium sp. Classification (NCBI taxonomy): domain Bacteria; kingdom Bacillati; phylum Bacillota; class Clostridia; order Lachnospirales; family Lachnospiraceae; genus Oribacterium; species Oribacterium sp. Next base: position 15,733 of record NZ_DBHIGR010000026.1, on the reverse strand, counting down.
GTATAGGACGGAAGTAGAGAGCTCAACAACTAAGCAGTAGTAAGGAAATGCTTTAGGAGGAAATATGTACGATATTCATTTTGACAAACCACTTTGGGTGCACTTTATCGGAATAGGGGGTATCTCCATGAGCGGCCTGGCGGAAATTCTGCTGGATCGTCATTTTACCGTAACCGGATCGGATGCCAAAACCTCTCCTCTGACAGAGCACCTGGAAAGCTTGGGAATCAAGGTCTTTGTTCCCCAAAGCCGTCAAAATATTCAGGATGGGGTAGAGCTTTGTGTGTATACCGCCGCCATCTCCGAGGACAATGAGGAGTTTCAGGAGGTAAAGCGCAGAGGCATCCCCATGATGACTCGTGCAGATCTTCTGGGACGCATTATGCAAAATTATGCTACGGCCATCAATGTGGCCGGTACCCACGGAAAAACCACCACCACCTCCATGATTGGTGAGATTCTTATGGAGGCGGCAAAGGATCCTACTATTACGGTAGGGGGGATGATGAAAGATATCGGGGGAAATCTTCGGGTAGGACAATCCGACATTTTCCTGGCAGAGGCCTGCGAGTACACCAACTCCTTCCACTCCTTCTTCCCCAGCATTGCGGTGATTTTAAATGTGGAAGCAGACCATCTGGACTTTTTCAAGGATATTAATGAGATTCGGGATTCCTTCAAGACCTTTATCGAAAGATTGCCGGAGGATGGCCTGGTGGTCATCAACAAGGATATTCCTCATTATGAGTATTTCTTAGAGGATTTGGGCGGACGGAAGATAATTACCTTCGGTCATGGGGACGCGGATTATACGGCGAATTTTATTTCTTATGACCATTATGCAAGACCCAGCTTTACCCTCTTTGAGCACGGAGAGGATAGAGGAAAGGTGGTGCTTTCCGTTACCGGAGAGCACAATATCTACAATTCCCTGTCTGCCATTGCGGTGGCAAGATATTTGGGGATTTCCTTTGAGGATATCAAGGAGGCTCTGCATCGTTTTTCCGGAACGGATCGTCGTTTCCAGCGAAAGGGAAAGATTAACGGCTTTACCATTATTGATGACTATGCCCACCATCCGCAGGAGATTGCGGCAACCATTGCGGCGGCACAGAAGTATCCTCATAGAAAGCTGTGGATTGTTTTTCAGCCCCATACCTATTCCAGAACGAAGGCCTTAATGGAGGACTTTGCGGGAGCTTTGGCCCAGGCGGATGAAATCATTTTGGCGGATATTTATGCGGCGAGAGAGCAAAATACTGTGGGGATCAGTTCGGATGACTTGCGGAAGCTAATGCTTTCTCAAAACACCAACGTGTACTATATTCCGGATTTTCCTTCCATTGAGAAGTATATTTTAGAGCATGTGAAGGAGGGAGACCTTTTAATCACCATGGGTGCGGGAAATATCGTAGACGTGGGAGAGGATTTACTTTCTTTGGAAGGTGCGGAGAGAGAAGAGTAGAATTTTTTGAAGAAGGTTTTTCATCGTGGAAGAAAAGGAATTTTTTCTTTTCCCAAATGGTGGAAACCTTCTTTTTTATCTTCTTCAAGCCGGGGGAGTTGGGGGAAAGAAAATTATTTTCTTCTTTCCTGATTTTCCGGAAATCCACCTAAGAATTGTGGATAACCGGAGGGAAAATCCTTCAAAAAAGGATAGATAAACCCGGTAAAATCAAGCTTTTAAAGAAAATAAAAAAAGAAACCCACATTATCCACATTGCTATGGATAAGTCCTGTGGATAAACTTGTGGAGTAGTCTTCTTGAACTGAAAAAGCTCCTATGTTATGATTTGCTCACCGACGACTTAGGGGAGAAAGGGAAGAGATGGAGATACAGTTTCAAGAGGGAATCCAGGCGGAGATTACTTGTGTTCCGAATGCATTTATAGACGAATATGTAGCCGAAGCCAATGGAGATTATGTGAAGGTGTATCTGTATTTGCTTCGCCATCAAAAAGAAAAGCTAAAGGGCAAGGAAATCGGTGAGGCCCTTTGTTTAACTGACCAGGACGTGAAAAGAGCCATCCTTTTTTGGGAGAAAAAGGGGGTATTAAAAGAGGGAACGGCCAGAGCTTTGGAGCGGGAATTGCAGTCGGAAGAGGCGGCTCTTCTTTCCGAGGAAAAGCTGTCTCAGAAAGAGAGGCTGAGCCGTATGGAAAGGACTTCTTTTTTTGATGAGCAAAAACAGGAAATGGACGGAAAAAAGCGGGAAATCGATGAGGAAGAATTTGGCGGCATTTTGTTTGTAGCCAAGCATTTGATGCCTGTGGTAACGCCTTCCCATGTCCAGCTTTTTGAATATATGTATCAATCTCTGGAAATGGATGCGGAGCTGATTGAATTTTTCTTAGACTACTGTTGCAGCCTGCAAAAGACCAACTGTCGCTATATGCAGAAGGTGGCGGTGGACTGGCACGAGTTGGGCATTCGAGATGTTCGGGCAGCCAGAGAGCATGTGAAGAATTTTGATATGGCGAAGGGCATGAAGGCAGGAAACGGAGACGGAAAGACCGGCGGAAATACATTTTCTTCGAAAGGAAAGGGCGGAAGCTCCTCCGGAGAGAAGAAGGGCAATCGTTTCCTGAATTTCAGTCAGGAAGAGGTAGACTATGATTCTTTGGCTAAGCAGAAGGCCTTAGAACGACTTGGACAGTTTCATACCGCTAAGTAGAGAAGAGGCAAAGCATGGCACTGAGTAACGGACAGGTTCAGGAGATACAGAGGATACTTTCAGAAAGACAGCTGGAAGTCCATAGAAGATATTTAGAGAAAAGGGAAGAGATATTCCGGAAGCTTCCGGAACTGGAAGAGCTGGAGGAGAAGGTTAGAGCCTTCTCTTTATCCGTTGCCGGAGAAATGCAGCAGGGAAATCGTGAGGGACTCCTCCGACTAAAGGAAGAAATCGGAAAGCTGCATAAAGAAAAGAAAGCTCTTTTGGAAGGCGCGGGATATAAGATACAGGATTTAGAGGAAGAAGAGCATTTTTGTCCCCTTTGTCAGGATACCGGATATGTGGACGGGAAGAAATGCCAATGCTTTTTAAAGCTACAGGGAGAGCTTCTGTATCGACAGTCCCGTATGGGAGCGGTGCTGGAACGGGAGAACTTCTCCAAGTTCCAGTTGGAGCGCTTCGACAATATAGAGAAGCTGGGCCAGTGCGGAAACAAAACCCTGCGGGAATATATGAAGGAGATTCGAGACTATCTGATAAACTACTGTGAAGAATACCCGAAAAATAACCGCAGCATTTTATTTACCGGAAGTACCGGAACCGGAAAAACCTATTTTCTTCACTCCATAGCCAAGGCCCTGTTGGATAGAGGCGTAAGTGTATTGTACTTTACCGCCACAGGACTCTTTGAGTATTTTTCCAAAAGGATGCGAGAAGAAGATACGGAAGACTATATCGAAGAGGTGGATGTGATTCTGATAGATGACTTGGGAACGGAGTTTTCCAACAGCTTCACCACCTCCCGCTTTTTCGCCCTGCTGAATCAACGGATATTGGACCGAAAAACCATGCTGATATCTACAAATTTGAATTTTAAGGAACTTAGGGAGATGTATTCCGACAGAGTGGTATCCCGCTTTATGTCCGACTACGAAATCATTCCTTTATATGGGAAAGACCAGAGACTGTAAGAAGAAAGAAATCAAACTTGCAGGACACTGCAAGTTTGAAACTGCTGTGCACTACCTGAGCCGCTCTCGAAATATCTATTTCGGAGACGGCACAGGTAGCGTACAGCAGAGAATGCGAAGCATTCTTCTTGAAGCCGGAATATTGTAAGGAAAGAAAAATGCGAAGCATTTTCCCTGTTCTCTACCGGAGACGCCTCTGAAATATTTATATTTCAAGAGCGGCTTCGGCAGAGAATAGAGAGTCAAACTTGCAAAGCAAGTTTGATTTCTTTCCGTCACACCTCCCCAAAAATCTCTTCGACAAAAGTTTTTTCCTAAAAGCAAAAAAGAGCATAGACTTTTTCTTTGCTTTCCTGTATTTTTAATCCGTAAGTGTCTATATGTTTGGAAGGAGAATAGTCATGGCTGATTCCAGAACTTCACAGTTCATTGAGCGTATTCCGGTAGGACCTTTGGCTTTGATGCCGCTGAAGTCCATTGAGCCCTTGGGAAAGAAGGTAAACGATTATTTGGTTACCTGGAGAACCAAGAGAGAAAGTGAGCATAAGGAAACTCTTGCTTTTTCAGGGTATCAGAAATCGGATTACATTGTTCCCACAAGAATTTCCCGATTCGGAACAGGAGAGGCAAAGGGAGAAATCCTGGAGTCCGTACGAGGCGTGGACATTTACTTAATGGTGGATGTGATGAACTACTCCATGACCTATTCCATTTTCGGCCATGTGAACCACATGTCTCCGGATGACCACTATGCGGATTTAAAGAGACTGATTGCGGCAACAACAGGAAAGGCTAAGCGAATCAACGTCATTATGCCCTTCATGTATGAGTCCAGACAGCATAAGAGATCCGGAAGAGAGTCCTTAGACTGCGCTATGATGCTGCAGGAGCTTCATGAAATGGGCGTGGAGAATTTCTTAACCTTCGATGCTCACGATCCCAGAGTCATGAATGCCATTCCCAGAGACTCCTTTGACAATGTTTCCTGCACCTACCAGTTCGTTAAGGCACTTCTGATGAATGTAAATGATTTGGACATTGATAAGGATCATATGATGATTATTTCTCCGGATGAGGGCGGAATGAATCGTGCCATTTATTATGCCAATGTCTTAGGCTTAGATATGGGTATGTTCTATAAGAGAAGAGACTATACCCAGGTGGTGAACGGACGGAACCCTATCGTGGCTCATGAATTCTTGGGAACGGATGTGGAAGGAAAGGACGTTATCATCATCGATGATATGATTTCCTCCGGAGAGTCTTTAATCGATACAGCCAAGGCATTAAAGGACAGAAAGGCAAAGCGAGTTTATGCTTGCTGTACCTTCGGCTTATTTACCAACGGTCTTAACAAGTTCGATGAAGCCTATGCAGCCGGAATTCTGGCGGGAGTTTTGACCACAGACCTGATTTATCAGCCGGAAGAGCTGCTAAAGAGAGAATGGTATATCAATGTAAGCATGGCGAAGTACATTGCCCTGCTCATTGATAATATGAACCATGACATTTCCATTTCCTCTATCTTGGATCCGGTGGGCAGAATCAATAAGAGAGTTTCTGAATATAAGGAAGCCAGAGCTTCCCAGACAGAGCAGTTTAGCTTAGAGTTGGAAGATGATATGTAAAGAAAAGAGAGGCTTGGAAACAAGCCTTCTTTCTATATTTCCCCAATATAGTTTTTTATTATCCCTTTTGGTGGTTTTTGTTCATAGCACCCATTTTTCCGTGGAAGAGTTGCAGAGCGTAGCAAGGCTACCCTTTTTTGAGAGCTCTTTTTTGGAAAAATGGGAGTTTTTCTTTTCGGAATTCTTAGGGCAGGTAGCGGTTCCTGGATTTTTCTTTGTCAGTGGCTACCTGTTTTTCCGGAATTTGCAGAGCCTTTCCCAATGGAGAGAGAAGCTTGGAAAACGCTTTTTTTCCTATGTCCTTCCCTATCTTTTCTGGAATACCGGAATGACTATCCTTTATCTTTTATTTCAAAAGGCAGACTTTAGTATTCACGGGATTTTTGAGGGGATATTTCTTTATCGCTATCAGCCGGTGTTTTGGTATTTTTTTCAGCTGATTCTTCTGACCTACGCCTGTCCATTCTTTGCCTTAGGTCTTTCTCTGTTTCGAAAATGTTTTTCTTCGAAGGTGGGGAACCTGCTTTTTGGCGTTTTTCCCCTATTCTTTCTTGGCTTGGTGTATTTTCGCCTGGATATACCCTATCTCAATGAGGATGCGGCTTTTTACTATAGCTTTGGTGCTTATTTGGCATTGCTTGGTTTTGGCTTTTCCGGGGAGGGGAAGAGTTTATCTTATGAAAATACGAAGAAGAAATCTGCATTTTCCCCGTCTCTCCTCCTGCTCTCAGCACTTCTTTGCTATAGCTATACAATCTTGGGAAAGACCATCGGGCTTTTGCTTTTGGCTACGGTTTTTTACCGTATCAGTACGGCAGTTTTCTTGCTTCTTCTTTGCCAAAGGGGCTTTTTTGCCTTTGGAAAAAAGTATGCGGACCATAATTTTTATCTTTATGCAGTACATTATCTTTTTTTGCGACTCTGGTTTATGCTGCAAAAGCATTTTTTTCCGGAAGCGGGAGAGGCTTTGCTCTTTTGCTTTTATAGTTTGAGCCCAATTTACTGTCTGCTTTTATCCCAAGCTACAGCTTATCTTCTTCAAAAGTATGCGAATCCTTTATGGAGAATTTTAAATGGAGGAAGAGCTTCGTAGTATTTCGAGAGCCGAAATATATAAAGAATAGAGCTGTTTTGGCTCTATAGGAAAGGGATGCTTTGGCTCTATAGGAAAAAGAAGTTTTTAGAATTTTTTATGAAATAGCAAAAATCCTTTAACTTGACGAAGTATCCTATTCGGACTAAACTGGTACTGTTGCTAGGGGCGCTGTATGCTGAGAGGTGAAAACCAACCCTTTAACCTGACCTGGATAATGCCAGCGTAGGGAAGCTATAGTGAGCCCTCCATTGTCCTTTGGACAGCATAGGAGGATTTTTTTATGCATAATAACACCAAAAAGATTGCTTTGTCCGGAGTTTGTGTAGCCATGTCTTTGGTACTGGGAATGATTAATCTATTTTCCCTGCCGATGGGGGGATCGGTTACCGCCTGCTCCATGCTTTTTGCCACTTTACCGGGATTTTTCTTCGGCGGAACTTACGGATTCCTGTCCGGTTTGGCCTATGGAGCTCTGAGCTTCATTTTGAAGCCCTATTTTTATAGCCCTGCCCAGTTTATTACGGATTATGTTTTAGCCTTTACCGCCCTAGGTTTATCCGGCTTATTTTCCCAAAAGAAGCACGGCCTCTTTATCGGCTATATTGTGGCTTGTCTAGGACGCTTTTTCTTCGCCTTCTTATCCGGCGTACTGTTTTTCGCTTCCTATGCCCCGGAAGGCATGAATCCCATTTGGTATTCCTTCAGCTACAATATCAGCTATATTTCCGTGGAAATGGTTCTTACCCTTGGGGTACTTTTGGTTCCGGCGGTACACAAAGGACTGTACCGGATGAAGGGACAGCTTCTTTCCGAAGGAGCTTATGCCCGATAGCTTACGAGTCTGAATTAAAACTTATAAAAGGAACTGTAAAATCAAAAGAGATTTCTAAGCAATATAGGTCTGAAGTTGGGGCACGCTCCCGCTAGCTTCGCCACGAAGCGGATACTAAGCGAAAAACTGCGATTCTCTTGTTTTTCGCAAGTACCGTCGGGCTCAGACTACCCCTTATTCAGACCTATATTGCCGAAAATCTCTTTTACTTTGATTTTACAGTTCCTTTTTCTTTTAATCCAGATCGGTAACCTTCGGGGATTGAAGCTCTACGCTGTCCAGTCCCTCATCCAAGGTAATCACACCGCTGGCATTGACAGACCACTTATTGCCGTTTCCGTCACGGTATTTGGTCTTATTCTTCATGACTTTGCCGGATTCGTTCACCACGTAGCTTCTGTTTTGTCCGGGAAGGGTAACCTTCTGATAACGGGAGCCCTGATCCGCCTTTTGGAGACGTCCGTTAAAGTACAGGTAATCCTGTTTGATGCCGGTGACTCCTCGACCGTTTTGATCAAAGAAACAGGTGATGTTGTCTCCGTCTCCGTCCACCAGATTCATTCTTCCGGTTTTTACGGAACAGTCCGCCTTGTTGGCTCCGCAATAGTAGTAGCCTTCAGGAGCATTAGAAGCAGTGCGTCCCTTCTGGATGCCGTAAACGGGATTGCCCTTTTCATTGAAAAGATAGCGCTTATCGTTGATTCTCTGGACTTCGTACACCCCTTCGTTTCCGGCTGCGGGATGGCCGTTATTTTTAAAATAGAACCATTCCACATCTCCTGTGGAAAGCTTACTGCTGTTTCCCTCAGGGCCTACGGTGGAGTACCAGGTGCCGCTTAAACGCTGTCCCATCTTGAATTTATTATCGTTTTTCTCTGCGAAAAATACATAGCCAGCAATTTCCGGATTGGCATCATTTACCTCTGCCCAACCGGTAACCATGATACCGTTTTCATCAAATCCGTAGGAGGCATTGTCCAAGGTCTTTACCGCAACATGACCGTCCTTGGAGCGAAGCTTTTCTCCGGTACTTTGATTAAAATAGAACCAGTAGTTTCCGTTATTTCCCTTTCGATTTTCGTCGGCGGTAACGCCGGAGGGAAGGGGAAGCTGTTTCCAGCCGGTAATCATCTTTCCGGTACTCGGGTCGCAGTAATAATTATCATCATTTACCCAACCGGTCTGCATAATGCCGTTTCCGTCAAAATAGTAGAAGGAATCCTGTAATTTCAGCCAGCCGTCCTGCTTAAGGCTTCCGTCTTCTGTGGCATAATACCAAATGGTCTGGCCGTTCTGATTGATTTTAATCCAGGAGTTTTGCACCACAGAACCGTTATCATTTTGATAAACCTGCTGTCCTCTGCTGTTTACATTCCAGCCGGCTGCAAAAGCGGTGCCGGAAAAAAGGCCGATTCCTGCAATCAGCAGGAAGGGTAGGGTTCTCTTCTTCATTTTGTCCTCCAAATCTCTATAGACAATCCTTAAAGGATGGTAAAAATATATTATTTCAGCTTCTCTTTATAATACTATCTTTTTCTCATAGGAAAAACAACGAATTTTTCCTAACGAAAAGGACAAAAAGCTTACGGTTTAAGAACGTTCTTCCCCTTGAAACCATCTGGCGGAACAACCGCAGGGCAGTACCTGATTGCTTTCTGCAATGGGCAAGCCCACTTCCTGGGAATCCACGATGCCTCCACGGCTTTTTTGAATCAAATCCTTCAGCATATAGGCCATAACTCCCGGCTGTAATCCGGTGGTGTAGGAATTTAAGAGGAAAAAGAGGGCGTCCTTTTTCAAAATCTTTTCGCTCAGCTGTAAAAAGGGATAGATGCTGTCTTCGATTTTCCAAATTTCTCCTTTGGGACCTCTGCCGTAGGAAGGGGGATCCATGATGATGCCGTCGTACTGATTGCCTCTTCGAATTTCCCGCTCCACAAATTTCACACAGTCATCCACCAGATAGCGGATGGGGGCGGAAGCAAGACCGGAAAGCTCGGCATTTTCCTTGGCCCATTGCACCATGCCTTTGGAGGCATCCACATGGGTCAGCTCCGCACCGGCCTTTGCTGCGGCCAAGGTAGCTCCTCCGGTATAGGCAAAAAGATTTAAAACCTTGATGGGCGTCTTATCTCCCTTTTTCAGTCTTCTCTTTTTTTCTTCCGCAATCTTTTCGGAAAACCAATCCCAGTTGGCTGCCTGCTCCGGGAACAGTCCGGTGTGCTTAAAAGCAAAGGGCTTTAAATGGAAGGCAAGGCTCTGCTCCGGATTTCCGTTCAGCCCATAGGAAATCTTCCACTGCTTGGGCAGGTCGAAAAATTCCCAGTCTCCTCCCCCGGCCTTGGAACGGTGGTAGTGACCGTTACATTTTTTCCACAGAGGATTTTTCTTCGGATTTTGCCAAATGACCTGGGGGTCCGGTCTACGCAAAATATACTTTCCCCAACGCTCTAATTTTTCTCCGGAAGAGCTGTCCAAAACGGCATAATCCACCCAATTCTTTGCTAGAAACATTTTTCCTCCTTAAAAGCCCGACAAACTGGCATTTATCCTAGCATTCTTTTAGGAAAATGACAAGAAATGCGGGAAAAAGAAAAGAATCCCAAGACCGCCCTTTTCGGATAGAAAATTTATGTTAAAATAGGGGACGATACAGACCGGATAGGGAAAATTCCCGAGGAGGAAGCTTGATTATCGAAGAAACAAAAGACTACCTGGTGTTTTATAAGGAAGCAGGGCTGGATAGTGAAAAGGATGCTCCTAAGGACTGCCTTCCCATCCACCGCCTGGATAAGGTGGCTTCCGGTCTTTTATTGTACGGAAAAAATAAGGAGGCTACGGCGGCTTTGTCCAAGCAGCTTACAGAGAAAAAAATCAAAAAACGTTATCATATCGTGGTACCCAAGGGAGAAGAGGGAAAAGCTTTACCGGAGGAGGGATGCTTTCAGGACTATCTCTATAAGGACAGCAAAAAGCAGAAGTGTTTTCCGGTGAAAAGCCTTAGAAAGGGCGTAAAGGAAGCGATTCTCCGCTATAAGATTGTGGAGGAAAATGGGGAGTGGATGCTTCTGGATGTGGAGCTGGAAACCGGACGCTTTCATCAGATTCGTGCCCAGTTTGCAAGTCGGGGCTTTCCTCTATACGGAGACGGAAAATACGGTTCCCGGCAGAAAGGGACAGTGGGCTTACACTGCTATCAACTCTCTTTTTTGGATGTAAAGACGGGAGAGGAAAGACGGTATGAGATAAAAAATCCTGAGGGAGAGCCCTGGAGTATTTTTGAAAACGCTATGGAGCCTAAAAGCTAATGCTATAAGAAAAACCAACACAGAGACATTCCCTGAAATACAAAAGCTATGAAGGGGAAAACGAAAAGAAAATAGCTAAGAAGAGAAAAATAGAAAAGAAGAGAAAAAGAAAGTAGGAGTCATGCAAAACGGAGATATGCCATTAAAGAAGAAAAAGAAGTCGGTGGCTTCCCGAAGAAATCCGGGGGAAGAACAGAGGAAGGATGCGGAAGAGCAGAGGGATGGCGGAGCAGGGAAGGAAATCGGCTTAGGGAAGGATGGGAAGTCAAGCTCCATCGATTATCGTTTCACTCCTTGCCTGGAAAGCTTTCGTTGTGCCCACTGCGGAAAGGAAATTCATCCTGAGGGAGCAGGTTCTCAGCATAGAAATCATTGTCCCCACTGCCTGTACAGCCTCCATGTGGATGAGGAGCCGGGAGATCGGAAAGCCGGCTGTCGTGGGCAAATGGAGCCCATCGGGGTGATTTCCAAAGGAGACGGGGATTGGAGCATTCTACACCTTTGTAAGTCCTGCGGAAAGCTCTCTTTAAACCGGGCTTTGGCGGATGATAACCCTCTTCTTTTGATGCAGCTTGCGGTGAAGCCCCTGTCTTCTCCCCCCTTTCCCATGTCCTTCCTGTCTTACTTTTTGGAAGAAAAGGGAAAGTAAGGCTAAGGCCGGTAAAGCTTAACAGAGAGCAAGAAAGTAAAGAGAAGCAGAATAGAGTAGTAAAGATAAGTGTAGTAAAGCAAAGAGAAGTAAAGCAAAGAGAAGTAGCATAAAGAGTAGTGCAGTAAAGAGTAGTGTAGTAAAGAGCAGTGTAGTAAAGCGTGGTATAGCCAAAAGCGGTATAGTGAGATGAGGCTTAAAGTAGAATAGGAGTAGTATGAAAAAGAATCTTTTGGTGGCTCAGTCCGGCGGTCCTACTGCGGTAATTAATGCCAGTCTTTCCGGGGTAATCTGGAAGGCTATGCAGGAGGAAAAGATCGATAAAATCTATGGGGCGCAGCATGGTATTGCCGGCGTGTTTTCAGAGGAGTTTGTGGAGCTGAAGGCCTGCGCCGAGAAGCAGATGGAAGAGCATTTTCCGAAAAAAGAGGAAGAGAGCATCCTCCTTTCCCCCTTTGGGGACTTTCTGTTGGAAAAGGGAAGCACAAAGCAGGAGGCGGCGTATTTTTCCAGACTGGCCCAGACTCCTGCGGCGGCTCTGGGCTCCTGCCGTTTAAAACTGAAAAATCCCCAGGAAGATCCGAGGGAGTTTCAGGAGCTCATATCCGTTTTTAAGGCGTGGAATATCGGGTATTTTCTCTATATCGGGGGAAATGATTCCATGGATACCGCTTGGAAGCTGTCCGCCTACTGCAAGGAACAGGGGGAGGATATCGTGGTGGTGGGGGTACCCAAAACCATAGATAACGACTTGGAAGGAATCGACCATTGTCCCGGCTTCGGTTCCTCCGCCAAGTATATTGCAGCCTCTCTTTTGGAGCTGGAGCGGGAGTGTCTGGTTTATGACACCAAATATGTAATGATTGTGGAAATGATGGGAAGAAATGCAGGCTGGCTTACCGCCGCCGCAGCTCTTTCCGCAGAAAAAGGAAGCATTCCTTACCTTATTTATCTGGAGGAGCAGAGCTTTTCCAAGGAGCAGTTCCCAAAGGACGTGGAGAAAGCTCTTCAGCAGTCCGACCAGGTGATGGTAGCGGTTTCGGAGGGCATTAAGGACAGTAACGGAAAATTCCTCTATACCTACGGCAGGGAGGAAGGGAGCAAGGATGCCTTTGGACACAGCATTGCCGGAGGAGCGGGAGGGGTACTGGAGCAGATGATTTTAGAGAAAATGTCGGTGAAAACCAGAAGCATCGAGTTTAATCTCTTACAGCGCTGTGCAGGACATTTGCTTTCGAAAACCGATGTGGAAGAGTCCTTCTTACTGGGAGCACAGGCAGTGGAACTGGCAGTATTGGGAGAAAACGGGAAAATGTCTTCTCTTCGGAGAATATTCTCCGAACAGAACTCTTCTGAGAAGTCTCCCGGACAGAAGGGTTCGGAGAATTCCAATACCGGGAAATCCCCTAAAGCGGGAATCGGATATGCTGTAGAATATTCTGCAGTTCCTCTTTCTGCAGTGGCCAATCGGGAGAAAAAAATTCCTTTATCTTGGATCGGAAAGGACGGACACAGTCTGGAAGAGGAGGCCTTAGCCTATCTTCGTCCCTTGATTTTAGGAGAATACAGCTGTGATTTCGTGGATGGGCTTCCCCAATATATTTCTTTTTTTGAGAAGTCCGGAAAATAAATTGCCTCGGGAGGTAGGAGATGGATATTAGAAAAGCTTATGTAGCCAATAAAAATCGTTATGATAGCATGGAATATCGAAAGGCGGGGGAATCCGGTTTGTATCTTCCGGCGATTTCTCTGGGGCTTTGGCATAACTTCGGAGAACGGAATTCTCAGGAGCAGATGCAGGATATTCTTAGGGAGGCCTTCGACTTAGGCATTACCCATTTTGATTTAGCCAACAATTACGGTCCCCCCTATGGAGAGGCGGAACGAAATTTCGGTATTCTGTACCAAAGAGATTTTCGCCCTTATCGGGAAGAGCTTCTGATTAGCACTAAGGCAGGCTATGATATGTGGGAGGGTCCCTATGGAAATGGCGGTTCCCGAAAGTATTTGCTCACAAGCTGTGACGCTTCCTTGAAACGGATGCAGTTGGATTACGTGGATATTTTCTATCACCATCGTATGGATCCGGATACCCCTTTGATGGAGACTATGTTGGCCCTGCTTCAGATTGTGCAGTCCGGTAAGGCGATTTATGCGGGAATCTCCAACTATGACGGAGAAAGCATGAAGAAGGCTGTGGAGATTGCGAAGGAAATACGGCTTCCCTTGGTAATTAACCAAAACCGTTATTCCATCTTGGATAGAAAGGTGGAGGAAAATGGCTTAAAGGCTGCCGCTAAAGAAGAAGGCATGGGGCTTATTTGTTTCAGTCCTTTAGCTCAGGGGCTCCTTTCCAACCGATATGTGGAGGGAATTCCCGAGGATTCCCGTATGATGAAGGACGGAAGATATCTGCATCAAGAAGACTTTACCGAGGAAAAACGGCAAATGCTTTTAAGGCTTGCTCAGATTGCTAAGAAAAGAGGGCAGAGTCTTTCGGAAATGGCCCTTTCCTGGGTGCTTCGAGACGAAGCTACTACTTCAGTACTTGTGGGGGTGAGTAAGAAGGAACAGCTTTGGGAAAATGTGAAGGCACTGGAAAACACCTGCTTTACGGTGGAAGAGGAAGAGGCTATTCGAATTGCCACTGCCCTGTAATCAGAGAAAATTAGAAGAAAAAGGGCACGAAAAACGAAAAAATTGTGCAGTTCGAAGAAGAAAAGAGAGAAAGCTGGACTTTCCTCTTTTTTTTTATTAGAATTTAAAGTTCAGGAGAAGAAACGAAGGAACGGCGAAAAACTCAGGGTTGTTTTGAAAAAATATTGATTTTTCTGGAAATAAGGAGAATAAAAATGCCCAAACGGGGAAAGGTCCTTCACAAAGAGGACAGAAAAAATAGTGTCGGTCGCCTGCTTTTCGTAATACTGGCAGTGATTTTACAAATTATATGGTTTTGGTTCTTTCTGTACTATTTGACGGAAAGTTACCTTTGGGCGTCCATTTTTGCCAGAGTCGTGTGTATTGTGATGGTTTTTGGGGTATTTGCCAAACGAAGCAAATCCTCTATTAAGATTACCTGGATTTTTTTTATTATGGCTTTTCCGATTTTGGGAATGCTCTTGTATTTTTTGGTATACGGCTCAGGCTTTACAAAAACCATGCGGAAGAGAATCGAAGCGGCGGATGCCATGCTCTTCCCTTATCTGGATCAGTCTCATTTGATTTCGGATCAGCTGAAAAAAGAAAATAAATCCGTGGGAAATCAGTTTGCTTATCTGGAGCGGGGCGGAAAATTCCCGGTGTATCGAAACACGGAGGTTGTATTTTATAAGGAAGCTTCTTTGGGCTTGGAGGCACAGTTGGAAGCCCTGTCTCAGGCAAAGAAGTTTATTTTCATGGAATACCATGCCATAGAGGATCGACAGTCCTTTGGAGAAATCAAGGAGATTCTCCGCAAAAAGGCGGAGGAAGGGGTTGAGGTTCGCCTCTTCTATGATGATGTAGGTTCCATTGGCTTCATTGATCCGAAGTTTGTGCAGGAACTGGAAGAGTGGGGCATTCAGTGTCGTATCTTTAACCCCATTGTCCCCATGGTAAATCTTTTCATGAATAACCGGGACCACAGAAAGATCACCGTTGTGGACGGTCAGATAGGCTTTACCGGAGGCTATAATCTGGCGGATGAGTATTTTAATATTCATTCTCCCTACGGCTATTGGAAGGATACAGGTATTCGACTTCGGGGAGAGGCGGTAGGTACTTTAACCCTGCTTTTCCTGGAAATGTGGCATGCCATGGATGATAGTCCGGTACGGGGACTTTACAATTATTTGCCGAGACATTGGGATCGTTATACCGGACAGGGCTACTGCGCGCCCTATGCCTATGCGCCAACAGACGGATTTCCCTTGGGAGAGGACGTCTATCTGAATATGATTCAGTCCGCCACGGAAAGCATTTACATTACCACGCCTTATCTGATTATTACCGATGAGATGAGCAGAGCTTTATGTCTTGCGGCAAAGCGAGGGGTGGATGTGCGGATTGTCCTTCCGGGAATTCCGGACAAGACCTTTGTTTATGCCGTCAGCCGGTCTTACTATCCTCGACTCCTGCGGGCAGGAGTCAGAATTTATGAATATACTCCGGGCTTTATGCATTCCAAGCAGATTTTGGTAGACCATGTGATGGCGGCGGTGGGAACCTTTAATTTGGATTATCGTTCCTTCTACCATCATTTTGAAAATGGAGTTCTGCTGTACGAAAGTCCCTGTATCTTTGATATTGCAGACGACTTCCATGAGCTTTTTCGGACTTCCACGGAAGTCAGCCCGGATAAGGGGCATAATCGAAGCCTTTTCACCAGAATGAAACAGGGCGCTTTGAGACTGATTGCACCCTTACTATGATTTAAGTAGACCCTTGTTTTTTTGAACTTTATCTTTTGCATGCTTCTTTTCGAGGTTTTGGTTTCCGAAGCTTTAGGATGCAAACTTTCAGACTACTCCCTTAAAAATTTAGCTAAATTGAAAAAGTAAATTCCAGTGCAGAAGTAAATTCTACCGAGCTTAAAAA
>NZ_DBHIGR010000025.1:0-16786 GCF_057249185.1 Oribacterium sp. | reverse complement strand
TAAAGAATGCCGCCGGCGCATGGAATGGGGAAGAGGAGAAAGCTTCCGCTTCCGATTTGGATAGTGAGGTATAAGGATGAATGAATTATTGTCGGGATTAAATGGCGGTTCCGTTCCTACCCTGGAACTGATCTACTTATTAACCCTTGTGGCTTTACTGCCTTCCATTGTGATTATGATGACTTCCTTCACCAGAATCATCATCATTTTATCCTTTACCAGAAACGCCATGGGTGTTCAGCAAACCCCTCCCAACATGGTTTTGGCGGGGATTGCTTTCTTTTTGACTCTCTACATCATGAGCCCCACCTTGAATAAAATTAATGCGGAGGCTTATGAACCCTATAAGAAGGGAACGGTTACCCAGGAAGAAGCTTTAAATATAATGGGAAAGGATATGAAGGAGTTTATGCTCCGAAATACGGAAAAGGCCACCCTGGATCGTTTTGTATCCATGAGTAAGGTGGAGCTGCAAAAGGATCCGAAGGATTATCCCTTAACCGTGGTAACCCCCGCTTTTATGACTTCGGAGCTGAAAAGAGGATTTACCGCCGGCTTTTTGATTTACCTGCCCTTCCTCTTAATTGACGTGGTAGTATCCACCACCTTGATGGCTATGGGTATGGTAATGCTGCCTCCCGCCATGGTGTCTATGCCCTTTAAGCTTTTGCTTTTTATCACCGTAGATGGATGGAACCTGCTTTTTTCCAGTGTGGTCAACAGTTTCCGATAGGGAAAGGGGAAGAAAATGCTGGATAGTGCGGAAATTTTAGATATTATGAACCAAACCTTTATGCTGTCCCTAAGGATTGCTATGCCCTTCCTTTTGGTGAGCATGATTTTGGGTATCGTGATTGCCATCTTTCAGGCGGCAACCTCCATCAATGAGCAGACGCTGACCTTTGTTCCGAAGCTTATTGCCATTATTATCATGCTGACGGTTTTGGGAGGAACCCTCTTAAAGACCATGCAGGATTTTTTCACCATGATTATGAAAATGGTGGCAGGAGGATAATATGCTGGTCTTATTTTCCTTTATTGTCATGCGAATGACAGGGGCCATTGCCTTTAATCCTGTCTTTGGAAGAACGGATTATCCCCGTCGCGCCAGGGCAGCTTTGATTTTTATGCTTTCCGCCATTTGCTATGTGCATATCGGCGGAGAGCTTCATCATATGCCGGGAAGTATTCTGGAGTATGGCTTTATGCTTTTAAAGGAACTTTTCGTAGGCTTCTGTCTGGGCTTTGCCATGGAGCTGGCCTTTACCTGCCTGCGTTTTGCCACATCCATTATGGACTTTTCCATGGGCTTAAACATGGCTCAGGTTTTCGACCCCCAAAGCGGATCCCAGGCTACGGTGAGTACGGGACTTTTCTACGGCTTTATGATGCTTTTATTTTTTTCCATGGACGGGCATCTGCGGTTTTTGGAGCTTTTGTTTCAAACCATTGACACCCATCCCTTTGGAGGAATTTCCATCAAGCTTTTATTGATGCCGAAGCTGATGCTTTCCCTCTTTGTGGCTTCCATGAAGATGGGCTTGGAGCTGGCCTTCCCGATTATGGGCTTGGAGCTGATGTCCGAGATTGCTTTGGGTATTCTTATGCGTATAATTCCCCAGATTAACATTTTCGCGGTGAACTTCCAGCTGAAAATTATTCTGGGCTTTTCCATGCTTTACTTCCTTTTGATTCCCATTACGGATAAGATGAAGGACTTTATAGCATTTGCCTTTGAGAGTCTGAATAAGGTCATGGGACTGCTTTAGAAAAAGTTATGAGATTGCTTTAGATAAAGTTATGGGATTGCTTTAGAAAAAAATTATGGGACGCTTTAGAAAAAAGTGGAAAAGGGCTCGAAAATTTAAGAATCCGTAAAATAGCAAGAGAAACAGCCAAGTTTAAGCAAAGGAAAAAACAGCCTAAAATCAGAAGAATTGAAATAATGAATATTTTTAATTTTTCTTTTGATTTTTCAGGGGAAAAGCATAAGCTGAATTAAAAAAAACTTAAAAACTAGTGAAATTGCCTATAGACGAATTGAAATGCATTAGCTAAACTCATCAAGATGTAAAAGAATAGGAATACCGGGGAAAGAGAGGGTTAACAGTGGCAGACGGCGACAAGACCGAAGCGCCTTCCGAAAAAAAGCGAAGTGACGCCAGAAAGGAAGGTAATGTTTTTCAAAGTAGAGACATTGTCACTGTAGCGGTTTTATTCGGCGTGTTTTATGCTGTCCGCTTTATGATGCCCTTCATCTATAAGGATTTGAGGAATTTTCTTTCCTATATTTTAGAACTTTTAGATGAGCCCAGCCCCATTTCCAATAAGCTGTACCTGCGCTTCACCTGGCTTTTTGTGAAGTCCGCCATGCCTTTGCTATTGGTGACCATGTTTTTGGGGGTAATAGCCAGCCTGGTACAGACCAGATTCAACATCAGTTTTAAATTATTAACGCCTAAGTTTTCCAAGCTAAACCCCATGCAGGGCTTAGGAAGGATTTTTTCCAAAAAAAATGTAGTGGAATTATTGAAGAATATTTTGAAGATTATTATTCTCATTAATTTCCTCTATTCCATCATTAAGGCGGATATCATTCCCATTGCCAAGATGGTGCACATGGACATTCAAAATTCCAGCCTGGCCCTGGTGTCCATGATGTTCGACCTGATTACCAGAGTTTGCGGAGTCTTTTTGATTATTGCCCTTTTCGACTTTATGTATCAGAAGTGGGAATATGAAAATAACTTAAAGATGACCAAGCAGGAAGTAAAAGATGAGTACAAGATGCTGGAAGGTAATCCGGAAATCAAGGGAAGAATGAAGCAGCAAATGCGTGCCAGAGCCAATCAGCGAATGATGCAGCAGGTTCCGGACGCGGATGTGATTATTCGAAACCCGGAACACCTGGCTATTGCCATTAAGTATGATCCGGACAAAAATACCGCCCCGGTGGTTCTGGCAAAGGGACAGGATGAATTGGCCCTGAGAATTGTGGCTGTAGGAGAAGCCAATGGTGTAACTGCTATTGAGAACAAGCCTCTGGCCCGGGCAATGTACCCCCTTTGTCATGTGGGCAAAGAAATCCCCGGAGATTTTTACGGGGCTGTAGCGGAAATCTTAGTGTATATCTACCAGAAAGAAAACAGACAGGATATTTTAGAAAAAGCGAAGGAAGATAACAGGGATGGTTAAAAACATTTTGCAAAATGGAGTAGTACTTTTTGTACTGGTTCTCATATTGCTCCTCATTATTCCCCTCCCCGCCATGATGGTTGACGTGGCGATTGTGGTGAATATGGCCATTTCCATGATGATTCTAGTGATTACCATGACGATTCGGGAACCGCTGGAATTGTCTATTTTCCCGTCCTTACTTTTAATTACCACCCTTTTCCGTTTGGGAATCAACGTTTCCACAACCAGAAATATCTTAACCAACGGCGGTTCTTCCGGAGCGATTATTAAGGCCTTCGGAGACTTCGTGGTACGAGGAAACGTGGTAGTAGGTTTGATTATTTACCTGATTATCGTATTGATGCAGTTTATCGTTATTACCAAGGGTGCGGAGCGTGTATCCGAAGTAGCAGCCCGATTCAAGTTGGATGCGATGCCCGGTAAGCAGATGGCCATTGACGCGGATCTTTCCTCCGGAATGATTACGGAGAAGCAGGCCAGAGAGCGGAGAGAGAAGATTCAGAGAGAATCCGACTTCTACGGTTCCATGGACGGTGCTACCAAGATTGTAAAGGGAGACGGTGTCATGTCTCTCATTACCACCGCCATCAACCTGGTGGGTGGTAGTATTATCGGTATTGTCCAGTCAGGACAGCCGGTGGCTACCGTGCTTTCTACCTATTCTATCGCCACCGTGGGAGACGGTCTGGTAGGACAGATTCCTTCTCTTTTGATTTCCGTTTCCACCGGTATGATTGTAACCCGTGCAGTATCCGAAGGCTCCTTAAATGAGGACGTTTCCAAGCAGTTCACCCAGCAGCCCCGTGCCATGATGATTACTGGAATTGCCATGGGCGTACTGATGCTGATTCCGGGAATGCCGATTTTACAGATTCTTCCTGTTGCCGGAGGCTTTATCGCGGCAGGATACTTCCTGGAAAAGAGAATCAAGGAAGAGCCGGAGCGGGCAAGGACGGAAGGGGAAGGTTTGTTACCCAGTATGGAAGCGCCTCCCCAGCCCCAGGAAGCCCAGGGAGAAGCAGCCCAGGCTCCTGCGGAATCCGAGGAGGATTACTTCAAGGATGTTAACAATGTTTACAACCTTCTACAGGTGGAACCCATTGAAATGGACTTCGGCTACAGCTTAATTCCCTTGGCGGATGAGTCCGTAGGAGGAAGATTGATTCAGAGAATCGTCATTTTCCGAAGACAGTATGCTCAGGATATCGGCTTTGTAGTACCCTCCATCCGTCTAAGAGATTCCTCCAGCCTGGGAACCAATGAATACAGCATTAAGATTAAGGGTGAGGAAATCGCCAAGGGTGAAATCCTGACAGATTATGTCCTGGCTTTGGAGCCGGACGATGTGGAGGATGCCATCGACGGAATTGAAACCATTGAGCCGGCCTACGGTATCCCTTCCAAGTGGATTCGACCGGAAAACCGGGAGAGGGCGGAGCTTTACGGTTATACGGTAATCGACCCGCTGTCCGTAATGCTTTCCCACTTATCGGAAACCATTAAACGGCATGCCTATGAGTTGATGACCAGACAGGAAGTGGTTCGTCTGGTGGAAAACTTAAAGAAAACCGCACCGGAGCTTTGTGAAGAAGCCTTTCCGGGAGTCATCAGCTACAACCTTTTGCAAAAGGTACTGACTACCCTTTTGCGAGAAGGGGTTTCCATCAAGGACTTGGAAACCATCGTAGAGACCATGTTTGAATGTATTAGCGAAACCGGATTGCCGGTGAAGGATACGGATCAGATTGTGGAAAAGGTTCGTGCTTCATTAAAGAGAACCATTACCAGAATGTATTGTGAAGACGGTAACATGAAGGTGATTACCCTGGATGCAGGACTGGAGAGAACCATGGTAAACTCTCTGGCCAGAGGAGAAAACGGCCTTTATCTGGCCTTAAGCCCGGAACTTTTACAGAGTCTGATTCGTCAGGTGGCGGAGGAAAGCAGGAAGTTTAATAATTTATCCAGTCCTCCTTTGATCCTCACCTCCCAGGTGATGCGCATTCATTTCTATCATTTGATAGAGCAGTTCTATCCCAATGTGCGGGTGCTTTCCTTTAATGAGGTAGCCAGCAACGTGCAGATTCAGGCCATCGGAAGCCTTCGTTTGGAGGATGACCTGGAGGAAAAGGGAACCGCTTAATTTAATAAAAAAAATTTTTAAAATCTTACTTGAGACTCTACTTTAAAAGACCTACATGCAGGAGTAAGAAAAAGAGTAGAGTACGAAGGGAAAGAGGGGTTGAGATTGAACGTGTTGAATTATTCCCAACTGGAAGAAAAATCAAATGAGGAGCTTTTTGCCCTCTATAAGGAGACCGGCTCCCAAGAGGTTAAGCAGGAGCTTACCATGCGCTACGTTTACATCGTGCGCTCTATTGCTTATCAAATGCGGGAAATGTACCATGATTTCATGCAGACCGATGATATCGTAAACGAAGGGGTAATCGAAATCATGCGGGCTATCGAACGCTATGATGAGAGTAAGGACAATAAGTTCGAGACCTTTATTTCCCGACGTATCAGGGGAATGGTTATTGATATGATGCGGAAAAATGACTGGCTTCCCCGAAATTTCCATAAGGACAGCCGTTCCATTGAAACCGCCACGGTAGAGCTGAACAATCGTCTGGGAAGAGCCCCTACGGATGAGGAGCTGGCAGACTATTTGAATATGAACGTAAAGAAGCTGCAGAAGATTCAGAGAATGAGCAACATGGTCAATGTGCTTTCTCTGGATATGACCTACGATGAGGGAAATGAAACCCTCCTGCAGATTCCTTCCGAGGATCACAGCACCCAACCGGAATTCAGCTTTATGCAGAAGGAAAATGTCCGCGCGCTGACAGAGGCCATTGAATCCTTACAGGAAAAGGAAAAACTGGTTATTTCCTTATATTATGTGGAAGAATTGAATATGAACCAGATTGCGGAGGTAATGGAAGTATCTCAGCCCCGCGTATCCCAGCTGCATAGCATTGCTATCCGCAAGCTGCGGAAGTATATGGGTGAACATGGAGAGGACTAAGCGATGCTTAGTCCTTTTTTGATAGGAGAAGAAAAGGAAGGGCAGGGGATGCCTGAAGAATAGGGGGATGGAAAAAGACAGGTCAGCCGGCTAGCGGAAGAGGAAGGAGAAAAGAGCGGCATGGGACGCCTGAAGGATAGGGGGAACGCGAAAGACACGCTCCCGCTAAACCTCGCCTCGTAGCGGTACTAAGGAGTAAGCTTCGTTTCACTTGCTTCCTCCAAGTACCGACGGGCTCACATTGTCTTTCGCGTTCCCCCTATTCTTCAGGCTGTTGGCATGCCCACTTTTGGGTTTTCTTTTTTTCTACTTCTTTCAAAAACGGATGGGTTCACATCGTCTTTCTCCATTCTACACTTACCCGCCAGTCTATTGACACGCCAAGTCATCCACACTTTCTCTGTGTGTAGTTCGCCGTGCTTTGTATGGTTTTCGATGACTATGAAATATTGGACATCTCTTACTGAGTCTATTATTCATGGGCAAGTAAATTCAAAAATTGATTGGGACTTAGGGCTTTTACTTCGGAGTTCAAGAAATCTTTACCATTGCAAGTGATAATAAAGTCTGCTTCAGCTTCTAATGCACATTTAGATTGTAAACAATCCTCAAAATCCAGAAATGCAGTACGATTAATAGCATCAAGAACTTCCATTTGAGAGGTACCAACTATGGTAAAGATAGAGCATAATTCCCTTAAGGCAGATCTTTTTCTCTCATCATCATATTTCCGAAGAACAAACCATATGGTTGGTAAACATTGTAAGGAAATATAGCCCTCATACTGGCCGAAGGCGCAAGATTTAATGATTTCTTTAGAAGCTTCTAATTCATTGTCCTCTCGATTGGTGATGTAATTCAAAAGGACATTGGTATCAAGAAAAATCTTTATATTTTTCTTGAGTAGCATTTGCTCGTTCTTTGTCATAATCCAAGGCTCCTTCTGCAGATAATCTTAATTTTTCAAGACGTTGAAAGGCTTCCATTTTTTCTTTTTTAGGCAAAGCTTCATCCTTGCGGGGAGCACAGACTACAAAAGGTATACTTCTCTCCCTAAGTGCAGTTTTGGTATAGGTTTCATAAAAGCTTTGCTTACTTTGTCCCATTTCACCAAGCATTTCATCCAACTCATCATAGATGTGATCTTCCAAACGAATACTGATGGTTTTCATAAATTTCCACCTCCAATGTTTTTTACTATTAACCTGATAATAAGGGAATTCCATTCAAAAAGCAATAAAATGCAACAGAAATGCAATGATTAATTTCAAATGAATGTATTTACGATTCAATACTAATAAACGATATTGACTAAGAAAGTGAAATAAAGAGTGGGAAGCTAACAGCCCGAAGGAGAGGGGAAGGAAGAAAGCCAATGTGAGCCAGACAGCACTTCGGGAAAGCAGAGAAAAGGGAGAGTGGAAAAGCAGAGTAGGGCAAATCAGCCTGAAGGGTAGGGGGGAGGAAGAAAGAAATGCGAGCATGACGGTACATCGAGAAAGTGAAGAAAAATGAGGGGGAGAGTAGTAAAAAGTAGGGCAAATCAGCCTGAAGGGTAGGGGGGAGGAAGAAAGACAATGTGAGCCCGTCGGTACTTGGAGGAAGCAAGTGAAACGAAGCTTACTCCTTAGTACCGCTACGAGGCGAGGTTTAGCGAGAGCGTGTCTTTCTTCCTCCCCCCTACCCTTCAGGCGCCCCAGCTCACATTTCATTTTCTCCATTTCCCCCCAAATCCCCCTTAATATTTTCCCAAAGCCTGTCGATATAAGAGAGAAGATTAAAGATTCATGTCTTCAGAAAGGAAAAGGAATGTATCAAGGATTCTATGACTTAGCCTCCGGGATGATTACCCAAAGGAGAAATCTAAACAATATCAGTAACAACATGGTGAATATCCAGACCTCCGGATATAAGAAAGACACCATGGTGAGCAGCACATTTAAAGAAGAAATGATGATTCGGACCGGAAAATACAATAAGAAGAGACCTGAGGATTTGGCGGTGGCTTCCAGAATCAAGTCCGCCTCCAAGACCTATACGGATTATGAGCAGGGTTCCTATGAGCTTACGGACGGAATATACGATACCGCCATTTCCGGAAAGGGATTTTTCGCGGTCAGCACCCCCCAGGGAACCCGCTATACCAGAGGAGGAGCCTTCTCTGTGAATGAAAACGGTGTGTTAGAGCTGGCAGGGATTGGAAAAGTACAGAGTGAGGAAGGTCACGATATCGTGCTTCCCAATGATAACTTTGCCATCGATCCGGACGGTTCCATCTTTGATCCCAACAGTACGGGTAATACCAGAACCGTTTACGGTACTCTGAAGGTGGTAGATTTTGCGGATTATAACGCTTTACATAAGGAGGACAATAACCTCTTTTCCACCAATCAGACGGAGCTGAAAAAGCCGGCAGACAGCAGTATTAACTGGAAAATGCTGGAAAAATCCAATGTAAACATGGTGGATGAAATGACTACCATGATGAGTTCCCAAAGAGCACTGCAAAGTGCGGCACAGATGCTGAGAATGTATGACACGGTAATGGCTAAAGCCAGTTCCGATGTGGGACGAATTTAAATATAAGGAGAAACTAAGATGAATATGTCCTTCTATGTGGGGGCTCTGGGAGCAGATGCCAGCCAAAAGAAGATGGGAGTTATTTCCAATAACCTTGCCAATATCAACAATACCGCTTTTAAGCCGAAAAATGCTATTTTTTCCGACCTGATTAACTATAACTTAAACGATTCTCCGGAAGCAAAGACCGATTTGCAGGCAGAGGCGGGAACCGCAGTGGTTCGTACCAATACGGAGTATAGTCCTGCGGCTTTTCATACTACAGGACAGCCTAATGACTATGCTATCGGAAATGCCAATGCTTTCTTTAAATTACAGGATCCGTCCTCAGGGGAGATTACTTATACCAGAAACGGACACTTCCACGCAGGAGAAATGCCGGATGGAAAGTTCTATCTTTTTACAGAGTCCGGAAAGCATGTTTTGGATGAAAACGGAAAGAAGATGCTGGCGGATGACACCGCTTTAAAGGCGATTGAAGCGGCAGGACAGACCGGTGGAAATACGGCAAATGCCAACAATGCCACCGAGGAAGTAAAGCAGAAAATTGGTGTTTATACAATCAACTATCCGAGCCGATTAGTAAATAAGGGCGATAATGAGTTGGCGATTCGTCCGGGAGACCAAAACAACAAAGATTCTGTAATACAGAATCCTATTTTGGAGTCCGGAACACTGGAAAGCTCCGGAACCGATATGGCAAAGGAGATGACCAGACTGATTGAAAGCCAGAGAGCCTTTACTTATGCCTTAAAGATGGTTCAGACCTCCGATGAAGTGGAAGGTACCATCAACCAGCTTAGAGGATAATAGCTAAAGACTTACTCATTCTTTCAAAGCAGAGGAACCAAGGAATGGAAGGAAAGAGAATCCAAAGGAGTGGAGTAAAGAATGAAGATTAATCGTTATGAAGACATGAACCTTCAGGAACTGGATGTGATGAAGGAGATTGGAAGTATAGGAACGGGACATGCAGCAACGGCCCTTTCCCAATTACTCCAAAAAGAAGTGCGGATTACCATTCCCCAGGTGCAGATTTTGGGCTATAACGGGGCGGTAAAACGAATCGGTGATGAGGAAGAAATCGTAGGAGCAACTCTGGTACAAATGTCCGGAGATTTAAACGGCTTGATGCTTTTCCTCTATGACCGAAACTTTGCCAATACGGTTTTGGAAAAACTGTTGGATAAGAACTACG
Organism: Oribacterium sp.; assembly: GCF_057249185.1. Taxonomy (NCBI): domain Bacteria; kingdom Bacillati; phylum Bacillota; class Clostridia; order Lachnospirales; family Lachnospiraceae; genus Oribacterium; species Oribacterium sp. The sequence goes on along the minus strand of NZ_DBHIGR010000025.1, from coordinate 6,782 downwards.
ACAAATTTGCCGAGATGGATTCCATGGCCTTTTCCGCACTGGCGGAGGTGGGAAATATCGTCATTTGCTCCTACATCAACGCCTTCTCGGATTTGGTGCATGTGGACTTAAATCTGTCGGTGCCCAGCAGTACAGTGAATATGCTGGGAGGAATTCTTACCGTTCCTATGGTGGAGTTTGGCTATGAAACGGATAAGCTGATGTACTGTAATGCGGAATTTGTCATGGATGGCAAAAGTCTTCCCTCGTGGCTTTTGATGTTACCTGATATAAGCTCCTTGAATACGATTCTGGAAAAGCTGGGAGTGTAAACCATGCTTTTGGAGAAACAACTCAAGGTAGGGATTGGCGACATGAAGCTGACCCGAGGAGAGGGAGTGATCATTACCTACGCTTTAGGCTCCTGTATAGGACTGGCCTTTTATGATTCTTATATCAAGCTGGGGGCACTACTTCATATCATGTTGCCGGAACAGGTCAATTTATCGGATCCCAACGTATTCAAATATGCGGATACCGGGATTAGGGAAACCCTCCGGAAAATGGCAGCCTTCGGTATGGTGAAAAGCCGTACCACGGTGAAAATCGCAGGAGGGGCCAAGATGTTCGAAATCAGCGGAAATGCGGGCTTCGGAAACATTGGACAGCGAAATATTGAAAGTGTTAAAAAAATTCTTCGGGAAGAGGGAATACAGCTGGTGGCGGAAGACACCGGCGCAAATTATGCAAGGACCATGAGTCTGGACACCGGAACGGGGGAAGTGTTGATACGGACCTACGGACGGGATGATGTTCGGATTTAAGGATAGATAACAAACTGTAATGCGGGCAAGAGGCTAGTCCCGGGTTCAGGGAAGAACGAAAAGGGAGAGGATTATAGAAATGAAGAAGAAAAACGAAAAGGAAGGCATTTTATTAGAGTCCGGAACCAACGAAATTGAGATTATGAAGTTTCGTGTTCTGGGAGAGTTTTACGGAATCAATGTGGCTAAGGTAAAAGAAATCATGATGACTGAGAAGATTAAGCCTATGCCCCATTCTCATCCTTCCGTAGAGGGATTTTTCAAGCCGAGAGAGCAGCTGATTACCGTAATCAATCTGGCGAACTATCTGACCGGCGCTACACCGGAGCAGGGAGCAAGAGATCTGTTCATCATCACTCATTTTAATAAAATGATGGTAGCTTTCCGTGTGGATTCTATTGAGGGTATCAGCCGTATTTCCTGGCAGAGCATCCAGAAGCCGGATCGTACCTTGGCAAATGGTGCAGAATCCGTAGCTACCGGTATTGCTCAGTGCGATAACCAGCTGGTAACCATTCTGGATTTCGAGAAGATTGTTGCGGAAATTTCTCCGGAAACCAGCATTCAGATTGAAGAAATTGAGCAGATGGGTGAAAGAGATATTACCACAGCGCCGGTAGTCATTGCAGAAGACTCTGTTCTTCTTCAGAAAATGATTGGCACTTCCTTGCAGAAGGCAGGCTTTAAGGATGTTAAAATCTTTAACAACGGACAGGAGTGCTGGGATTACCTTTCTTCTCTCCGGAATGACCCTGACCTTTACAAAAAGGCAAATATATTAATTACCGATATTGAGATGCCGATTATGGACGGACATCGCCTTACCAAGCTGGTAAAAGAAGATATGCGTCTAAAGAGAATTCCTGTTGTAATCTTCTCTTCCTTAATTAACGATCAGATGCGTATTAAAGGAAAAGAGTTGGGAGCGGACGAGCAGCTGACCAAGCCGGAAATCGGCCATCTGGTAGAGGTTTTGGACGTTTTAATCAAGCGCTTCTTGGAGTCTGAGCATGCAGGCTTCAGAAATGAAGAGTAATCAGGAAAAATTTCACTGAACGGTAGAGTAGTTTGGAAAGTTTTATGGAACGGCAGAGTATGACGAGTGGCTTATACTGAACAGTAGAGAATGTTAGAAAAATTTCACTGGACAGAAGTGAAAAGATATAATAAGAATTGAGATGGACCAAGGACGGAGGAGCACTTTCAGGAAGAAAGAAGTTCTTTCGTCCTTTTTGTTCAATATACTATACATTGGATTTTGAATTGGGTATAATGGAGGAGATAAGGGATGAAGATTAAAGGATTTATGCAGAAGGAGACAAAGACTCTTTCCCGAAACGGAAAGGACGCTTTGTCCCGTTGTCGCTTTTCCAAAAAAAGTGCGGCTTTCCTGTTCGGTCTTTCCGCATTGTGTTTATCCGCAGTGCCGGCCTTTGCAGAGGTCAGTGCTTCGGACGGAGAATGGGTGCAGCAGGGAGAATCTTGGTATTTTATGCTGGGGCCGAATACTCCTTTGGAAAATGAGTGGATTAACTATAACGGACAGTCCTACCATATCGGAAGCGGCGGCCTGATGACCACAGGAAAGTATGTGGATTCGGAGGATAAGACAGAGTACTTCTTTGATCAGGACGGAAGACTTTTGGAAGAAGAGTTTTCCAAGGACGGTAAGACCTATATCGGGAAGGAAGGAAAAGAGCTTGTAAACTTCAATAAGTATCGTCAGATGCTTAGAGAAGAACTGGAAAAGGACAAGACCAAGGACTTCGGAAAGAAGCGGGCGGTGGATGTGGCTGATCCGGAAAGCTCCGAAAAGACTCTCGCCGGAGAGGAAGTTTTTCCAAAATCCTTTGCCTTAATTGATATGGATCAGGACGGCTATAAGGATCTTGTCCTCTATAAAGAAGCCGTGGAAGAGGGAAAAGAAGAACCGAAATCCGTATTATCCGTTATCCTCTATCAAGAGAAGTTACCAGAGCAGAAGGGAAGTTCTGTAGCACAGAACAAGGAGAGAAGCCTTGCGGCCCTTTTAGAAGAGGAAGCCAACGGCGCTTATCAGGTAGAACTGAGAAAGAACAACTTAACGGGAGAGCCGGTAGTTTATCGGCATAACGGAAACAGTGATTCCATTTTCCGTGTCACAAAGAATGCGGGATTGGAGCAGATTTTCTCCCTGTCCACCGGGGCAAATGCCTACGGAGACCCGGAGTATCGTTCATTTTCCGACAGTATCTCCCAATCCTTGTACCAAAGTGAGCTGCTGACCTTGAAGAACCAATATGGGGAAAGCTATCCGGGAAAGCGTTTTAATCTGGATGAGGCAGGTATCACCGAGGGCTTAAAGAACTTTACAAAGGAAGAACTTTCTTTCTATTCATCACAGGAAGATGCATAAGAAAAATCTTTTCCCTAAGCATGCTGTTTCGTTTGCTTAGTCAGGATTTTTTGATGCAGGGAGGTTCATTTTGTCAATCATTATCACAGTATCCAATCAAAAGGGAGGCGTAGGAAAAACCACCACCTCGGCAGCCATCTGCGCAGGACTGGCAGACCGTGGAGCGAAGGTTTTGGGCATTGATTTAGACCCACAGGGAAACTTAGGCTTTTGTATGGGCTTAGAGGGAAGCAACCCCACCACCATATTGGATGCCTTACAGGGCAAGGTTCGGGTGCAGCAGGCGATTCGCCGACTGAAAAAATGCGATATTTTACCCTCCGACATTTCTCTTTCCACCACAGGACTGGAAAAGCTGGCTCCCGGAAAGCGGGAAGTGGCTTTGAAGGAAATGCTGCAACCCCTGATGGATTACTATGATTATGTGGTGATTGATACTCCCCCGGCATTGAATTTATTAACCATCAATGCCTATGCCGTATCGAATTTCTTAATTATTCCCATGTCCTCGGATATCCTGTCTTTGGTAGGATTGTCACAGCTAAGGGAAACCATTGATACGGTAAAACAGGGGCTTAATAAGGATTTAAAGGTCTTAGGGATTCTTTTGAACAAGTTTGACAAGAGAACCACTTTGGCAAGAGACGTGGAGGAAATGGCAGGAGGCCTAGCGGAACAGATTTCCACCAAGGTTTTCGAAACGAAGATTCGTCCCGGAGTGGCCATTGCGGAAGCGCCGGCCCATGGGGAAGATATCTTTTCCTATAACAAACGTTCTCCTGCGGTAACCGATTACGCAAGATTCATTGAGGAAATCGCAGAGGATATCCATTTAAGAGAGGTGATCGGATAATGGCTACAAAGAAGACAACGAAATCCAACAAAACATCCCATGTGTTGAATTTATTAACCTCCGCTCCTGCAGCGGAAGAAGGGGTAGAGCAGGCCGGAGGAAGTGCACAGGCAAATGCCGGAGGAAATGCTTCCGGCGGGGCAGGAGTAACGCTTGATTCCAATATGCTTTCCGACTTCCATGAGGCGGCAAAGAAGACCAAAGAGGCTGCAGAGCACTTTGACGGTGCGGTAAGTAACTTCCAATCTGCTGTGGAAAACTTCGATGTGAAGGAAGAGCAGATAAAGGAAGAACATAAGAAAGAGGCCGAGGAGGCAGAAAAGCAGAAAGAGGAAAAGCAGAAAGAAGAACTGCAAAGAGCTTTAGAAGAGGAAAGCAAGGCGGAGAATCAGGAGAAAGAAGAGCCGGCATCCCTTCCTTCCTACAAGAAGAGTAAGATTACCGTTATTGATGAATCTTCCGAAAATGATAAAATCACCAATGAAATTCAGTTGAATCTGGAGAAGAAGCTTCTGGCGGAATATGATGAGCCGGAACCTGAGTTCCACATTGTCAATGTGATGCTGGATATCCTTAAAACCAAGGATGTACGAGGGCTGATTCAAAAGCACGGAGGCTGTACCTGTGATAAGTGTATCGCCGATGTGACTGCCCTGTCTCTCACCCAGCTTCCTGCGAAATATGTGGTGCTGGATAAGGATAAGACCTCTCCTATGATCGGTTTCTATCAGAGCAAGTACCAGTCTGATATTTTTGTAGCGATGTTAAAGGCGGTACTGGAGGTTAAGATGCATCCTCACCATGATCCGAACAGAGGTAGAGACACTACCAAGTTTGACGCGGAGGAGAGAAAGAATCTGAAGAACAGTCAGGGGATAGCATAAGGATGTCCTTTTTCTGTAGCGGTTTAGAGATATGCGGAATAAAGGGAAATATTGTATTTTCCGATGTTGCTCGATTACTACAAAAACCCGAAATTGATTCAAAAAATTATATAAACAATTTATATTTTTTTAAGGGCTTTCCGAAAGGGAAGCTCTTGTTTTATTTGTATTTATAATGATACAATTATTCCCAGTAAATAGATGGGATATAAAAGAAATATCCCATTTAAACCGGTACAGTTAGCAAAGAAAGGAATTTTTATGGCATACGGATTACAGGAACAGTATGGATTGTTTATTGACGGAGAGTTTTGCGAGAGTTCGGATAAGGCGACCTTTACCACCTATTCTCCTGCTACAGGAGAGGCGTTGGCCAAGGTGGCTGAGGCGACCAGAGAAGATGTGGATAGAGCAGTAAATGCGGCATGGAAGGCCTTTGACAGCTGGAAGAAGCTGGATAAAATTCAGCGTTCCAAGATTCTTTTGGATATTGCGGATGTGATTGACAAAAATAAGGAGCATCTGGCAAAGGTGGAGAGCTTGGATAACGGAAAGCCCATCCGGGAAACCATGAATATTGATGTTCCCTTTGCGGCAGACCACTTCCGTTATTTTGCGGGAGCTATCCGTACGGAGGAGGATTCTGCCAGCTTCTTTGATGAAAATACCCTTTCCTTAATCATTCGGGAGCCCATCGGCGTAGTGGGACAGATTGTACCCTGGAACTTCCCCTTCCTGATGGCGGCTTGGAAGCTGGCACCGGTACTGGCTTCTGGATGCTGTACCGTTTTAAAAACCAGCTCAGCCACACCCCTTAGTGTATTGGAGTTGATGAAGCTGATTAAGGATATTGTACCCAAGGGTGTGATTAACATTATCTCCGGTGCAGGCTCCAAGTCCGGACAGTACATGCTGGAGCATAAGGGCTTCAGAAAGCTGGCCTTCACCGGTTCTACAGAGGTGGGCTACAGCGTGGCAAAGGCTGCGGCAGAAAAGCTGATTCCGGCAACTCTGGAGCTTGGAGGAAAGTCTGCCAATATCTTCTTCCCGGATTGTGATTTCGATATGGCTATCGACGGTTTACAGCTTGGTATCCTCTTTAACCAGGGACAGGTTTGCTGTGCAGGCTCCCGTGTCTTTGTCCATGAGGACATTTACGACCGCTTCGTAGAGGCTGCGGTAGAGCAGTTCAATAAGGTGAAGGTGGGAAATCCTTTGGATCCGGATACCCAGATGGGCTCTCAGGTCAATGACAGACAGGTAGAGAAGATTCAGTCCTGCGTGGACATCGCTGTACAGGACGGTGCTAAGATTGCCTGCGGCGGAAGAGTTTTTGATGAGGGAGAGCTTTCCAAGGGTGCCTTCTACAGACCTACACTATTAGTGAATGTAGACAACAGCATGAAGGCGGCAAGAGAAGAAATCTTTGGACCGGTAGCGGTTATCATCAAGTTTAAGACAGAGGAAGAAGTGATTGCCATGGCAAATGACTCCGACTTCGGCTTGGGCGGTGCAGTATGGACCAGAGACATTAACCGGGCTATCCGGGTATCCAGAGCTATTGAAACCGGAAGAATGTGGGTTAATACCTACAATGCCATTCCGGCAGGAGCCCCCTTCGGCGGCTACAAGACCTCCGGCGTGGGAAGAGAAACCCATAAGGTTATCTTGGAACACTACACCCAGATGAAGAATATTTTGATTAACCTGAAGGAAGAGCCCTCCGGCTTCTATCCGAAGAAGTAAAATACGAAATATCTAAACAAATTTCCAAAGAACAAAATAGAGAAGAGGCTGTAAAAAATCAAAATAGTTTTCTAAGCAATATAGGTCTAAATTTGGGGCAC
>NZ_DBHIGR010000024.1:0-17258 GCF_057249185.1 Oribacterium sp. | reverse complement strand
ATGGACTAAACCTCCAAACTTTTCTTCACCGTTGCTTTTTTTGCAGCAGTCTTTTTCTTTTCAACAGTTTTGTTTTCAACAGTTTTATTTGCAGCAGCCTTTTTCTTTCCCACAGTCTTGTTGCCCACAGTCTTCTTCACGACAGTCTTTCTTTCGCCTACAGGCCGCCAGGTCTCCGGATCCTTCTTGCTGGAAGGGCAGAGGTCTTGCAAATAACATTCGTCGCACTTGGGATTCTGAGAAGTACAAAGCGTTCTTCCCAAGGCAATGATGTGGGTGTTCCAACGAATCCAAAACTCCTCCGGAAGATGCTCCATCAGCTGAAATTCCACCTTGGTGGGATCCGGGGAATCCGCCAGCCCCAAACGGTTGGAAATGCGCTTTACATGGGTATCCACCACGATGGACGGGATATGGTAAATGTTACCCAAAATCAGATTTCCGGTTTTCCGTCCCACCCCGGGCAATGCGGTTAAGGCCTCGATATTCCGGGGAACCTCCCCTCCATACTCCTCCACCAGCGCTTTGGCGCAGGCTTTCATATTTTTGGCCTTGTTATGGTAGAAGCCGGTGGAATGAATATCCTCTTCCAGCTCCTTTAAATCACAATCGGCAAAGGCCTGTAAATCTTTATATTTCACAAAAAGCTTTTCCGTCACCATATTTACCCGGGCATCGGTGCACTGGGCACTTAAAATGGTGGCAAAAAGCAACTGCCAGGCATTTTTCGCCTCTAAAAAAATCATGGGCCGGTCCCCATAATGGGCATCCAGCCTCTTCATGATTTCTCGAACTCTACTTTCTCTTTTTTTCTTTGATTCAGAACGAATAAACATTATTTCCTGTATTTCTTTCTATTGATATTTTTTTAAAAAATGCATCCGAAGATACCGAAGGGAGAAGCTTAAAATTCAATGGTGATGCTTCTTCCGGTAGGCTGATAGGGGTAATAGCGTACACCTGCGGCATCCAGCATGCGCTTGGAGGCCTTTACCGCTGGGGTGTCCGCATATTTGTCCTCCCAGTACACCAAGGTTTTGATGCCGGATTGGATAATGGCTTTCGCGCACTCGTTGCAGGGGAAGAGGGTGACATAAATCGTAGCGCCCTCCAGGGAACCGCCCCGATAATTCAATATAGCGTTCAATTCCGCATGGGTTACGTAAAAATACTTGGCGTTATAGGGATCCTGCTCTGCCTTCATTTTCGCCCAAGGAAAAATGTCGTCGGAGCAACCCTTGGGGAAGCCGTTGTAGCCCATGGAGAGAATCTTATGATCCGGAGAAACAATGCAGGCTCCTACCTGGGTGGAAGGGTCCTTGGAACGATGGGCGGAAAGAGTACAGATTCCCATAAAATACTCATCCCAGGAAATCGCGTCCTGCCGCTTTTCATTTTCACTCATAGAAAACCCTCCTTTTTCATCAAAAAAACATGTATTCTTTAGGCTCTAATGATAGCAAAAGGCAGGGGGAATGGAAAGAGAGAGAATGAGGATTATTTGTTTTTTAATAAAACTTATGATAAAACTAAGGAAAAGCTGACTTTTCCATGTCAAACACGGAAAAGAAATATAGGATAGAAGCTAAATGTCGTGGATTCCCTTAACTAAATTCAAAAAAACGAATTATCAAAGGAGAATAGGATGTTTTGTAGAAAATGTGGTTTAAAAAATGATGATGATGCCGTATTCTGCAAACTTTGTGGAGCAAGATTGTTCGAAGAAGTAGAACAGCTTTCGGAGGGGGCTCTTTCTCGTTCCCCCAAGCCCCCGGTGCTAAACGAATCTGTAGTAGGGAATAAGACAGTGGCTACAAAAGAAGCTAAGACTTTGAAGCCAAAGAAAAAATTACATTTACATTTTTTAATCTGCCTTCTTCTGGCGTTTTTTATAGGGAGCGGTGGAACTTGGGCATATCTACAATTCTTTAAGAAAATTACAATACCCTTAGATGAATATGTGAAGGTGAATATCCATGGACCAAGTGGCTATGCAGTAGCAGATACGGAAATAGACTGGGATGGAATCGAAAGGGATTATGGGGGAAAATTATCCTTCACGCAGTTGGCGAAATCGAAGGGTTTGGAGGAGCTTTATCATTCTCCGATAACTTGCTTGTTTGAATCTATCAGTCCTCCAGGTCTTAAGAAAGAGAAAAACATTAAAAATGGAGATTTAATTGCTTATCAGTGGAACTTTGATGACAGAGAGATCACCCGTTATTTAAATTGTAAACTAAAATTAGAGAATAAAAAGATAAAAGCCCATACCGATGCTTCCGTGAAAGAAGAGGATATTTTCGGGAAAATGGAAATTAAGGCAGTAGGAGAGAATGGATATGGCAATATAGTTCTAAGAGCTTTACCAAAAGGTCTTAAAAAAGCTGACTTCATAATATATCCCAATTTTTTATTATCTAATGGCTCCAAAGTAGATATTGCTTTACGATACAGCCCGCTTTACTACTATGAATCTTGCGGTATTTTACCCGGTAAAGAGAACATAACTTATACTGTTTCGGGCTTGAAGGAAACTTCAGAGGAGAAAGATACTGCTATAGGCACAGAAGATTCTTCGATGCCGTTTTCTACAGCAGAGGATGATGCGAAAACTGAGGAGGCAAAAGCACAGTATGCTGTATCGGACTATATTTGCCCCTACAGTTCCATCAGGTTGATTACGAAGCAGGATATGACCGAATTGATGGCAGAGTATCCAAAGGATCTCTTCCCCGGGCAAAGGTCGCTTGCTCAGATGATTATAAATGAGATATATGCCAGATACGGTTATGAGTTTAAGGATCCGGAGCTCAATGAGTATTTTGAGCAATTTTATTGGTACTCTTCTCTCCGGGATCGGATATCAAATGTGGATAATATTTATCGGCAAATGTCAGAGATTGAAAAGAAAAATGTGGAGTTCTTAAAGACCTATCCTTAAGCGGTTTTGCAAGGCACTAAGCCTATTCTGAAGTATTTCATAAGATTTAGATATACCCCTTTACTGAAGAGACAGTAAGGGGGTATTATCATATTTCAGAATAAGTAGTGTAGGTGAAGCCTGTGACCCCTCAAATGAGAAAGAGTGGCATGGGCGCAACAAGGAAGTCTGGTGAAACTTAAGTAAGAAATGACACGAACAGGGATAGTGAGGGGGTCATATTGATGAATCGGCATTGGAACAAAGGAATTAAGATACTATTGCTAATGTTTACCTTTATTTTTGGAATGCAGGTCTACGCCTCTCCTATTAAAGGAGACAGGAGAACCGCATTAAGCTTTGGAGAAAATGGGGAATATCTGGATGCGGAGCAATATGCCAAGGATAATCCGGATGTGCTGGAGGCCTACGGAATGAATCCCTCCGCCTTTTGGAGCCATTACCTGTACTTCGGAATTAAAGAAGGACGGCGCGCCTACGGCTTGAATGCCTCTTCTCCCGAGGCGGTGGCAAAGCTTAAGGTCTTCACCGTGGCGGAGCAGATTTGTAATGACGCCATGAGCGACAGGGAGAAGGTGAAGGCGGTTCATGACTGGATTATTCAGCAGACCAAGTATGATATTGAGAATCAGAGAAGACGAACCATTCCGGAGGATTCCTACCATATCGAAGGCGTGATGCTGAAGGGTGTTGCAGTATGTAACGGTTATGTGGAAGCCTTTGATTATTTTATGGAGGTTCTGGGCATTCCCCATGAGGTTGTGGTAGGAAAATCCGTTGGCAGAGGCGGCGCAGTAGGCAGTCATGCCTGGAACAGGGTTTTGATTGACGGAAAATGGCTTTCTGTGGACTGTACCTGGGATGATCCGGTGACGGAGGATGGAGAAAATCAGATTATCGACAAATATTTTCTCCGAACAGAGGAGGAAATTGCCGGAAACCATATCACGGAAAAAATTTTCAAAAACTATCAAAACAGGAAAGTTAAATTCTAAAGTATTTCTGACAAATTTAATAACATTTTCAAGAACTGTTGAGAATGCCGGAAGCCTATGTTAAGATTTCTCTCGGAAAAGAACTTTTTAAGAAATAGTGCAAACAAGTGAATTTCTAAGGAAGCGTACAGAGAAAATCAGTACGGAAGTAAAGGAGAGAAAGATGAAAAGAATGGGAAGAAAAGGAAGTCTTTTGGCATTAGGATTGGGAGCAGCTTTGCTGGTATCTGCCATTCCTGCAGTGGCAGCTCCCTTAAACACAGAAGGAAGCTGGAAGCAGGATGCGGGACAGTGGTCCTTTGTAAAGCCTGACGGAAGCAAGTACCAGGGCTGGATTTACACTGACGGAAGCTGGTTCTTCTTAAAGGAGGACGGAACATTATTCTCCGGATGGCAGAAGAATGATGCCGGAAAATGGTTCTTTATGAGCACCTTACACGACGGTACCTTCGGAAAGCTTCTTCAGGGCTGGCAGTGGGTAGGAGGATATTCCTACTATTTGCAGGAGGAAGAAGGACCAAAGTTCGGAGAGCTTTTGGTTTCCTCTGAGAAGGACGGCTATAAGGTAGATGCTGAGGGACATTGGGTAAATGCTGACGGCACTCCTGTATATGAGGCCGGAAAGGGCTATCCTTCCGTAGAGCAGAAGCAGAGCACAGAGGCGGCAGCAAGCACCACTCCCACAAAGACCATTATCAGCTTCTCCGGCGGCGGAAGCGGTTCCGGATCAGGAGGAGCAGGAGGCGCAGCCGGCAAGAAAAATGGCGCTAAGGCCAGCAGCTCCAACCTTCCAAAGCCCGTAGCTTCCGGTTCCAACCTGGTAGCCAGCGGTTCCAATATGGGACATTAAAAAAGGTTTTCAGAAGGAAAATTTCCTAGAATAGTAGTTTTTAGAGAGGACAGGGATGTCTTTTCACGGGGAGATGGCTCGCAGACAGAAGAGCCCTTGCAAAAGGGATTTATATCATGGACGATGAGAAGCAGAGCATAACATCTCCTCGCATTTAAAAGAGGCTATATAAAAATCAAAATAGTTTTTTTACGCAATATAGGTCTGAAGCCGGGGCACGCTCTCGCTAGCTTAAACCTGTCATATTGAAGGACTGTATTTATTATAAAGATAAGCTCTAATGCAGTATGGGTCTATAATCAGGGCACGCTCCCGCTAACCTCGCCTTCGTAGCAGTACTAACTTCAAGCTTCGCTTTGCTCGCTTTCAGTAAGTACTGACGGGCTCAGATTGCCCCTATTATAGACCCATACTGCATTATTCGCGTCAATTACTGATTTTTACAGTCCTTCACATCGCCGGATTTTCGCAAGTACCGTCGGGCTCAGACTACCCCATTTTAGACCTATATTGCTGAAAACATTCATTTATTTTGATTTGTAGCCTCTTTTTTGTGTAAAAAAAGACTACTCCAACTATTTATTGCAATTTTCTTCTGTGTAGAAAATTGAGAAGAAATGGCTAAAATCCACTGTTTTTTTCTCCTTACACCAAACTTACACCGACCTTGGTGTAAGAAAATGTAAGTGAATGAGCTATACCTTCATGTTAAAGTCCAAGAGAATAAATAGCTTTTACTTTTTAGTAAGCTATGTAAAGATGTTCTATTCATAAAAACAAAAAAAGGAAGGTAGAAGATGAGGAGACAGGATGTAAAAAAAACCATGAAAGTTTTAGCAGCCACCATGCTATGCACAGGAGCATTTGCTCTTACAAGCTTTGCAGGCAGTTGGGTAAATGATGCAAATGGCTGGTGGTACAACTATGGTAACGGAAATTGGCCATCCAGTAGCTGGCAGTGGATTGACGGAAACAACGACGGCATTGCAGAGTGCTACTACTTTGATCGCATGGGGTATTGCATGATGAATGCTACTACACCGGACGGCTATCAGGTGAACGGTAGCGGTGCATGGGTAGAGAATGGAGTAGTACAGACCAGAAATATGGGAAGCGGACAGGCAGGGAACGGGGCTCAAAATACTTCCCAAAGTAGCAGCCAAAACAATGATCAAAGTGGAGGAAAAAGCAGCAAACAGGGGGGATTAACCTTGTTTAATGCTAATTCCCTATTGAATTATAATGTTGAGAGAGAGGATAGTTTAGTAAGCAATCGGGAGAATAAATCCTATACCAAGTGCTTTAAATTTTGGCCTGGAGAATATATAGAATTTGATAACTCTGCCGGATATACACATCTTAAGGCAACGGTTTTTCCGGCAAAAGGCAGTTGGAATGAGAGTGATCGTATACTTTTGCAGGTGCTGTCCGGAGAGGATGAAGAGTTTTATGTAACGCAGGACATCTATTATGACACCAAAGCCTTTGATATCGATGTGGATATTTCCGGCTACGAAAAGGTAAGGATTAAGGCAATTTCAGTAAATAACGCAGCTTACGTCGGTTTAGCCAACGCTCGTTTTGAATAAGGTAGTTAATGGAATGGGAAGAGAATATTTTTTATGGAAAATAGATGAAAAGACAGGACATTTGTAAAGTAATGAAATACCTGCTTAATGTTATGATTTTGATCGGATCCTTATTGGCTAAGCAACGACTCATAAAGACAATATTTACTAAATACTGTTAAAACCAAAACAATCCCTTTTCCGATATAAAAATTCATATCGGAAGAGGGATTATTATTTTATAGGCATTGGTTGGAACCATCGGTGACATTTGAAAATGTTAGCGATGGTTCTTAATGGGTATCGCCCGGAAACTGCGCGATATTTTGTTTACATTTCTTTTCGTACTGCTCTAAAGATTGCCTTAGCAATCTCCACGAACACAATAATACTGAAGGAAATTCCGAAAACGATTCCCCACTGCATAAGGCTTGGTGGAGTCACATCGAAGAACTGGTTGATTCCCGGAGTTACGATTACGCCTAAAAGCAGGAAGGCGGAAAGCAGTGCCGCACCGTTTAAGTAAATATTGTCCAAAGGATTTCCATTGAATAGAGAACGGAAAACGGACTTTACGTTAAAGGCATGGAAGAGCTGTAAAAGCCCCAGGGTGGCAAAGGCCATGGTCTCGGAAAGATTTTCCTCGTGGAAATACTGTCCTGCCATCCAATAGATGAAGAGCGTCAGTCCACCTTCCAAAACACCTTGGTAAAGAATACTTTCCAGCACACCGTTGGAGAGGAAGCTGGAGCTCTTTTCTCTGGGCTTTCTCTGCATTACATCCGGCTCAGCCTTTTCCATTCCTAAAGCGATAGCCGGGAAAACGTCTGTTACCAAGTTAATCCAAAGGATATGTACCGGCTGTAAGATGGTCCAGCCTAAGAGTGTTGCCACAAAGAGGGTAATCACTTCTCCGAAGTTTGCGGAAAGCAGGTACTGTACCGCCTTTTGAATATTGGAGAAAACCTTTCTTCCTTCTTCAATGGCTACCACAATGGTTTCAAAGTTATCGTCTGCCAGCACCATATCGGAAGCACCCTTGGAAACTTCCGTTCCGGTGATTCCCATACCTACGCCGATATCCGCCTGTTTCAGGGCGGGAGCATCATTTACCCCGTCACCGGTCATGGAAACAATCTTGCCGTTCTTCTGCCATGCTCTCACGATTCGAACCTTATGCTCCGGAGAAACTCTGGCGTAAACGGATATCTCCGGAACCTTCTTCTCCAGCTCCTCATCGGACAAAAGCTCCAGCTCAGCACCGGTTAAAACATGCCCACGATTATCTTCACCCATAGGAAGAATGCCTAAACGCTCGGCAATGGCCTGGGCGGTTTCTGCATGGTCACCGGTAATCATTACGGTACGAACGCCGGCGCCCTTGGCTACGGCAATCGCTGCCGCAGCTTCCTTACGCTCTGGGTCAATCATGCCCACAAGACCGGCAAAAATCAGATTCTGCTCCACCTCCTCGGAACGGGGAGAGTCCGGCACGGCATTACAAATCTGATAAGCAGCTGCCAGGACACGAAGCGCCTCCCTTGCCATTTTGGTATTTTCGGAGAGAATGGCTTTTCTGTCCTCCTCTGTTAAGGGGCGAACTTCTCCATTTTCCACGATATGACTGCAACGCTGTAAAAGCTGGTCCGGCGCACCCTTGGTGCAAAGCAGGAATTCTCCTTCCATGGGATGGAAGGTGCTCATCAGCTTTCTGCTTGAATCAAAAGGAAGCTCCTGCACACGAGGGTACTTGCTCTCATTTTCCTGAAGAGGAAAATGCTGGTCTAAGGCAAACTGTACCATAGCGGTTTCCGTAGGATCGCCAATCAGCTTTCCTTCCGCATCCAGCTTGGTGTCATTTGCCAAAACAAGACTGCGAAGGAGAGGATTATCCACAGGAATTTCCACGCTTCGATCCTTCAATTTTCCGTCGAAATACACTTTCTCAATGGTCATCTGGTTCAGCGTCAGGGTTCCGGTTTTATCGGAGCAAATCACCTGGGTGCCTCCCAGAGTCTCCACTGCCGGAAGAGTACGCACCAGCGCCTTTCTTTCCGCCATGGAACGGGTTCCCAAAGAGAGGATGATGGTGGAAATGGCAGGTAAGCCTTCAGGAATAGCGGCTACCGCCAAGGAAATGGATACCAGGAGCATATCGGTAATGGCTCTTCCCCGAAGCAGTCCCACCACAAAGGTTACTGCGGCAATGGCCAAAATCATAATGGTTAAGCTCTTTCCCAAACGATCCTGATCCCTTTGTAAAGGGGTCTTGGTCTTTTCCGCATGGGCCAGCATATTGGCGATATGACCCACCTCCGTGTCCATACCGATGGCGGTTACCACGGCTACGGCACGACCATAGGTTACATTGGTGCCGGAGTAAACCATGTTTTTTCGGTCGCCGATTCCCGCATCCTCCAAAGTAATGGGGGCAATGTCCTTATCCACGGGAACGGATTCTCCGGTAAGAGCCGCCTCCTCTACCTTCAGGGAGTTGGCTTCCAGCAAACGCATATCCGCAGGAACAATATCCCCTGCCTCCAAAAGTACAATATCTCCCGGTACCAGCTCATGGGACTTGATGGTTTCCACATTGCCGTTTCGGCGAACTCTTGCATCCGGAGAAGCCATTTCCTTTAAGGCATCAATGGCTTCCTCCGCCTTTGCCTCCTGAATAACTCCCATAATGGCATTTAAAACCACCACCAATAGGATAATCACCGCATCATGCCACTCATGGCTGGCAAAGAGGGATACTGCGGCGGCAGCCAAAAGAATGATAATCATAAAATCTTTAAATTGCTCTATAAATTTTTCTAATAGAGAAGAATGCTTCTCCACTTCCAGAGCATTACTGCCGTACTCCGCCTGCCTTTTGGCTACATCAACGGAGGACAGACCTGTTTCCACCGGACTTTCCACGGCTCTCAGCAGCTCCGGAATTTCCATTTGATAAGCCTTGTCCTGCCATACTTTTCTTGTGCTTTTCTGTTCCATGTTTTGATCCTTCATTTTCCTTTACCCTTTCTCCCTAGGTTTTCATAAGAGGCAAGAATCCGATCGCTTCTAAAAATGAGATAGTCTGTCGTAGGTCGGCGCTCTTCATAGAATAAAAAGAGACCTATGCCACTCAGAAAAACTGGGTTGCATAAGTCTCACATTTTCAGTAGATACCAGCAGTTTCCTGCATGCAATGTTGATATCCACGAGCTAGGCTCTTGTTACTCCCTTATGAAATATATAACGGGGATAGTATAGTGGGACTTGGGAAAAAAAGCAAGTGAAATTTGGTTCACAAAAAAATCACAAAAGAATTAGCACTCACAACTTGACAGTGCTAACAACGAGAGTATAATGGAGCTATCTTGAGGAAAATAAAGGAGGTACTCCTATGAACATTAATCGTTTTACCCAAAAATCCGTTGAAAGTATCAACAACAGCCAAAAGATTGCCATGGACCACGGCAATCAAGCCATTGAACAGCTTCATATTTTATATAGTTTGTTAGACATTGAAGACAGCCTGATTGAAAAGCTTCTGGAAAAGATGGAAGTTCCGGTAGAAGACTTTAAGAGAGCGCTGGAAGAGAAGATTAACAGCCTGCCTAAGGTTTCCGGGGGACAGCAGTATTTTTCCCAGGACGCCAATAAGGTCATGATGAATGCGGAAGACCATGCGAAAGCCATGGGAGATGAATATGTTTCCGTAGAGCATCTTTTCTTAGCTCTCTTGAAGGATGGAGACAAGAAGATTCAGGAGCTCTTCAAGCAGTTCCATATTACCAAGGACGGCTTCTTACAGGCTCTGTCCTCCGTTCGAGGCAATCAGAAGGTGGTTACCGACAATCCGGAAGGCACCTACGATTCTTTGAACAAATATGGTTATGAAATGGTGGAAAGAGCCAGACAGCAGAAGTTTGACCCCATTATCGGAAGAGATGAGGAAATCCGTAACATCATCCGTATTCTTTCCAGAAAGCAGAAGAATAATCCCTGCTTAATCGGAGAACCCGGGGTTGGTAAAACCGCTGCGGTAGAGGGCTTGGCCCAAAGAATTGCGAAGGAAGATGTGCCGGATTCCTTGAAAAAGAAGAAGATTTTCGCCCTGGATATGGGTGCATTGATTGCCGGCGCTAAATATAGAGGAGAGTTTGAAGAAAGATTAAAGGCGGTTTTGGACGAGGTGAAGAAGTCCGAAGGAGAAATCCTGCTCTTCATCGATGAGATCCATAACATTGTAGGAGCCGGAAAAACCGAAGGCTCCATGGATGCCGGAAATCTCTTAAAACCCATGCTGGCCAGAGGAGAGCTTCATTGTATCGGAGCCACCACTCTGGATGAATATAGAAAATATATTGAAAAAGACCCTGCTTTGGAAAGACGTTTTCAGCCTGTCATGGTGGACGAGCCGGATGTGGAAGACACCATTTCCATCCTAAGAGGTATCAAGGAGCGTTATGAGGTATACCACGGCGTAAAGATTACCGACTCCGCACTGGTTGCGGCAGCTACCCTTTCCGACCGTTACATTTCCGACAGGTTCCTGCCGGATAAGGCCATTGACCTTGTGGACGAGGCCTGTGCCATGATTAAAACCGAGATGGACTCCATGCCGGAGGAAATGGACGAGATGCAAAGAAGGATTTTGCAGCTCCAGATTGAGGAACTGGCTTTAAAGAAGGAAGAGGATCAGCTTTCCAAGGAAAGACTGGCCACCCTGCAGAAGGAGCTTTCCGAGCTTAGGGACCAGTTTAATGTGCAGAAAGCCCAGTGGGAAAATGAGCGTAACGCCGTATCCAATCTTCAGACCCTTAGAGAGAAGAAGGATAAGATTCAGTCCGAAATGAACATCGCCAAGCAAAACTACGACTACGAAAAGGTGGCAAAGCTGCAATATCAGGACTTGCCCCAGGTAGAAAGGGAATTACAGGAGGCGGAGGAACTTGCACAAAGTAAGGAAGCTCAAGGCTTGGTACACGACAAGGTGACAGAGGAAGAAATCGCCAAAATCATCAGCCGTTGGACCGGTATTCCGGTAACCAAGTTAAACGAGTCCGAGCGTTCCAAGGTGCTCCATCTGGACGATGAAATCCATAAGAGACTGATTGGACAGGAAGAGGCGGTAACCAAGGTTACAGAAGCTATTCTTCGTTCCAAGGCCGGTATCAAGGATCCCACAAAGCCCATCGGTTCCTTCCTCTTCTTAGGACCTACCGGTGTAGGTAAGACGGAACTTGCCAAGTCCCTTGCCCAGAACCTCTTTGATGATGAAAATGCCATGGTGCGTATTGATATGTCCGAGTACATGGAAAAATATTCCGTGTCCCGTTTGATTGGTGCGGCTCCCGGCTATGTAGGCTACGAAGAGGGTGGACAGCTGACCGAGGCAGTTCGGAGAAAGCCCTATGCGGTAGTGCTCTTTGACGAAATCGAGAAGGCTCATCCGGATGTGTTCAACATCCTCTTACAGGTGCTGGATGACGGACGAATCACCGATTCTCAGGGACGGACGGTGGACTTTAAGAACACCATCATTATCCTGACCTCCAATATCGGTGCCCAGACGCTTCTGGACGGTATCTCTGAAAATGGAGACATTCCGGAGAACGTACGGAAGGAAGTTATGGAAGCACTTCACGACCATTTCCGTCCGGAGTTCCTGAACCGTTTGGATGAAATCATTCTCTTCAAGCCTTTGGTACAGAAGGATATGGAAAGAATCGCCGATTTGATTCTGAAGGACATCAACAAGCGTTTGCAGGAGCGTCGTTTGCACATCCATCTTCAGAAGGAAGCTCTGGACTTCATCTTGGAAAATGCCTATGAGCCCGGCTTCGGTGCAAGACCGCTGAAGCGTTATATGCAAAAGCATGTGGAAACTTTGGTGGCTAAGGAAATTCTGGAAGATAGAGTAAAAGAAGGTGACAATATAGAAATCCGTTTGCAGGACGGAAAGCTTGCTGCGGCGGTGGTTTAAACCTGATGTCATAGGCTTTGCCTATGACATCAATTAAAAAAAGAAGCTTATGAAATTAGTGAATAAATCTTAACTAATTTTATAAGCTCTTTTTTATAGACAGATTGTCATATAAGGAGGAATGCAGAGAATATCCTCTTTAATCAGTAAATTCCTTGGATGGATAATATATGCCTCTCCAATCCGAGCTTTGTATTTTTCTTTAAAGCGTGTTAAGGAATTAGTGGTATATCGTTTTCCGGATTTCACTTCAATGGGAAACATCTTGTATTTTAGCTTACTGTTATTGGAGATGATAAAGTCTATTTCTATATCATTTCGATGTTTTTCTTCAGAATAATGGGTATAGAAATACAGCTTATGGCCATTGGCAACAAGCATCTGCGCAATAACATTTTCGTAAAGCATACCTTCATTTAAAGACAGTTTATCGTTTAAAATCTGTCGATAGATTTCACTTTCCAAGAGCTCATTTTCATCAAAAGCATGGCTTAGCAAAAGGCCGGTATCTCCCATATAGCATTTTACATAGCTACGGTCTTCGTACATGGACAAGCCAACATTGGGATCGCTACAGAGGAAACATTCATTGGATATCATGGAATCGGAAAGCCAAAAGAAGGTTTCACTATATTGCTCTGCATAGCTTCCCTCCTGTATAGTTTTGAACACTACACGTTTTTCATGTTGGGACAGAAGCCCCGGTATTTGGTCATAAATAGCAAGAACCTTACTCCTATATTGGGCTTTGATTTTCATAATATCATTTCGATATAACTTTAAAATATCTCTCTTTTCTGCATCTACACCGGTAAAATCTTTCCCGCTTTCCACAAATAAAGAAACCGGCTTAGGCATTCCGCCCACTAAGATGTATTGTTTGAATAGATGCATGGCTTTACTGTGCATGCCTCTTTCTAAAGCTTCTCTTTTTTCAAAACAACTTTTGATGTAGTCTATAAGCTGCTCTTCGCCGAGAGCCCAAGCAAATTCTTCGAAATCCAAAGGATACATATTGATGCTACGCTCTTCCGAGGGAATCACAATATCCTGAATATTTTCTTTTATGGAGATTAAGGATCCGGTTTCGATATAGTCATATCTGCCATCGGCCACAAGATATTTTATCGCTGCTCTGGCTTGGGGAAAGCTCTGTACCTCATCAAAAATAATTGCCGATTTTCTGGGAATCAGTTTTACGCTGAAGTAGGTTCCCAGCATCATAAATAAATCATCAAGGCGATTCAAATATAAATTAAAGAACTCCTCTACGTTTTTATCCTTTTTGGCAAAGTCTATGATGATATAGGATTCATATTCTTTTTTTGCAAATTCTTCTACGATGGTAGACTTACCGATACGTCTGGCTCCTTCCACCATGATAGCCTTCTTTCCTTGGCTGTTTTCTTTCCATTCCAGCAATTTATCATAGATTTTTCTTTTGAGGATCATAACGCTACCCTTCCTTCTGAACAATGGCTTAATCCCATCATAAAGATTGAATTCTGGGCATATTATAGGCGAGCTTTTGATTATGCGCAAGTATAGAAAACCTATAAACTTTGATTATGCGCAAGTATAGACACGCTCCAATCTTTGATTATGCGCAGGTATAGAAAGTATACTGGCCACACTTTTAACTATTATGTATTTTCAAAGGTAGACATAGTATAATTTATTACAATTGCCTGTTTTATATAAGAGGACCTTATTTATGAATAATAAACTGATTGGCTTAGCTTTGTGTCTGCTGGCGCTCATTGCATTCATAGGCTTTCATACTATGCTAAATGTAAAAAGCGAAAACAAAGATACAGCTTACTATATATTGGCATCCAATATGTTTGATAAGCATGGAGAACTTATAGAAATTGATACAGATGGAAAGCTTATCAATAAGAGAAAATTGAAAATGCAAGATGTTACAAAGTTCAATTTTAATCAAGATAGGTTTATAGCAGGAGGAGAACGAGCCAATAATAATATCCTCCTTCATGGAGACGGCGATTATAAGCTATTTTCACTTTTGGATAATCCTAATTATTCCGGAGTCACATCCATAAATCTTTGTGATGAGAAAATCATTGCTGTAATGAATGGAAATGTAGAAGGGGATACGTATAAAAATCTTCTTCTTGTCCAGAACGAAGAGGGAAAAATTTTAAAGAAAGAGATTATAGACATCTATTCTTCCGACTTATGGTGTGACGAGAACGAGTTATATATCGTAGGCACTCATTTGTTTGTGGAAGAGGATATATGGAGCAGTAAAATAATAAAAGTGGATTTATATAATGACAAGATTGAAGAAAAAATCTATGAAAAAGACATGGAATATGAAAAAGTAATCTTATTTGAAAATCAGTTATACTGCTTAGGAAGGTCTACAAAAGGAAGAAAATGTACTATTGATATAGTCGATAAAAAAAGCTTGGAAAAGCTAGGAAGTTTTAGTTTTCAACAAGATATAAGCGCAATATTTACAATGAATAAGCATTTATATTGTATCGCTAATAACGAGATTTGTGAAATAAAAGACGGCGTTTTATCAGATAGTGAATATACCTTACCAGAAGGCACGTTTGTATCAAGTTATTTGTCGGATAACGTGGGTGTACATATTTATTGTAGGAATGAAAATATAGCTAAAGAAAATCAGAAAAACCATATGGGATACATTATCCAATATGATAAACAAAGTACCGGCATGGTTAAAGAAACTCCTGTTTTGATAGGAAAAAGATATGATCATATCCTCTTTTTTCCTAGAGAGTATATAGATCATTAGAGAAAACGGTCATTCAGCGGTCAAAGAATTTTGTGCTTTTGCTTGTATAAAAATGTGATTATAGAGCACAAAAATCCCAATAAAAATGTGAGGATTGTTTTTATGGAACGATTTATCTTAAAAAAATTGCTGTCTTGGAAGAATTCTCCCTATCGCAAGCTGTTAATTTTGAAGGGCGTATGTCAGGTAGGTAAGGTCAAGCTCCGCATCCGTTTCTCAATGAACAATCTGAAACTGGATGATGTGCTGAATATCCCGCTGTTCATGGCAGGTCAGGCGGATCAATTGATTGGGTTGGCATTGGAAAAGATGGAGCAATGATAAATATGGCTAAACTATATTAGCCTAAAATTAAAAAGCATTGATTCTATTTTTTGTTTTTGCAAAATAGAGTATAATGCTAGGAAATACAAATTTAAAACTTTTGCATTACCCTGATGTAATCTAAAAAACAACCTGAAGGGAGAAGACAACTATGGTGAAAACGGAATCAATCACAATACAAGTGCCGGTAGAAATGCGTAAGTATCTGGAAGAGCTTTCACCGGAGTCGGAACTGAGAAGAAATGCACTTTTGCTATATCCCTATATTTTAAATCAAAGTATTTCTCATGGAAGAGCGGCAGAAATACTTGGAATTGGGAAATCAGAACTCCTTGATATCTATGATAAGCTAGGGTATTCCTATTTGGATTTGATTCAAGATGAATTGGAAGAAGATATAGATACATATCTTCAACTCAAAAAGAAGGGGTAAATAAAATGATAGTTGTCTCAGATACAACGCCCATTATCTCTCTTTTGAAAATTGATAGATTGGAAATTTTGGAAAAATTATTTGGCGAAGTTGTTCTTCCGGAAGAGGTATTTACGGAATTAACTTCGAATAAACGTTACCGGACAGAAGCAGATAAAATTAAGTCTAAGAACTTTATCACGACTAAAAACATATTAAACGTTGCATCTGTAGATATATTAAAACGGGCAACAGGCTTAGACCTAGGG
The DNA here is from genome assembly GCF_057249185.1 of Oribacterium sp. Taxonomy (NCBI): domain Bacteria; kingdom Bacillati; phylum Bacillota; class Clostridia; order Lachnospirales; family Lachnospiraceae; genus Oribacterium; species Oribacterium sp. Next base: position 1,134 of record NZ_DBHIGR010000024.1, on the reverse strand, counting down.
GAAAGTGCGGCAATTATTCTTACGGATGAGATACAAGCAGATTTGCTTTTAATGGATGAGATAAAGGGAAGAAACGTATCTAAGCAAATGGGGCATAGAATCATGGGGACAATCGGAGTTCTAATGGCTGCTTATGAGGAAAATGAACTAACAGCAGAAGAAGTAAAGGAGTGTATAGAGGGTCTTAAATTAGCAGGCCGCCATATTGGGCAAAAATATTATCGTTTATTACTAGAGAAGCTTAAGGAAGAAAATTAAGTTCTTAAGGGGAACCTACTAAGGATAAGAAAAAAGAAGATAGCAGAAGGGGATATTACAGCCCTGTTTGCTATCTTTTTGATTATGCGCAGGTATAGGAATGCCCTAATCTTTGATTATGTGCGGATAAGAAGTAAGAAAGTGGTAGTCAACTAAAAGTTGACTACCACTAAGCATGACATAATCAGCAATAGACTTAGGATAGTATAAGCTTGAAAAATATGGAGAAAATCAAGGAGTAATAAAAGAGAAGGGAACTGTCAACTATTCGTTGACAGTTCAAGAAGATTCTATTTTTCTTTTGAAAGTTGGAAAAACTAATAATAAATGTTGTAAAAGCTAACAAAGCAAACTATAGTAGCAGATATCTATGCAGGGAGGAAGAATTATGACGGCTATTCATGATCGAATTAAGAATTACAGAAACCGGCTTCATCTTTCACAGGAGTACGTAGCTAAATTTTTGGGAATTAACCGTGCATCATATACCCAGATGGAAAATGGAAAAAGGAAAGTTACAGCAGAAGATGTTTCGAAGCTGAGCGAGTTATTTGGTGTAACGGCAGATGCAATTTTAAGTAATAATAAGATGAGTAAACCGGCAACGGTATTTGCAAGAAGCTTTGAGAAGTTGGATGAAAATGATCAAGCTGAAATCATGAATTTAATTAAGTTTAAAGAACAGATGAAAATGCAGAGGAGTTAAATGATTGCTTTTTACTCAAATGCATAAGTATCTGGAAGAACTTTCACCGGAGTTAGAAATGAGAATAAATGCACTTTTGCTATATCCCTATATTTTAAATCAAAGTATTTCTTATGGAAGAGCAGCAGAAATACTTGGAATTGGGAAATCAGAACTCCTTGATATCTATG
>NZ_DBHIGR010000023.1:9531-17481 GCF_057249185.1 Oribacterium sp. | reverse complement strand
CAAATGAGTATTTTGCTCTTCCCCGGAGCAGTAATTTCCATCCAAATGGCCTATGCAGGAAGGGCTTTGCAGTTTCGCCCGATCTTTCTGGCCAGCTTCTTTTCCTCCCTCTTTTCCGGAGTGCTGGCAGTATTTTTAGCCTATCAGGGGCTTGGCTCCTTTGCCATGGCCTATCAGCAGATTTCCTATTACTTTTTTACCATGCTGATATTATTCTTATGCCTTCCTTGGAGACCGAAGCTTTTATTTCGGCTTTCCTCTTTATCAGCTTTATTTCATTTTGGCTGGAAAATTCTTTTTTCCGGACTACTGGATCAGATTTGGCAAAATATCTATGGTCTTGTCATCGGAAAACGCTACAAGGTAGAGGAACTGGCGCTTTACAATCGGGGAGAAATGTTTCCAAAGCTTCTGTCCTCCACCCTTTCCACCATGATATCCGGAGTAATGTTTCCCGCCTTTTCCAAGATGCAAGAGGAAAAGGATGCCTTACAGGAAATGGCCAGGAAAACCATTCGTTTTTCCGCCTTCCTTTTGTTTCCCATTCTTTTTGGACTAATGGCAGTGGCAAAGCCCTTTATCATCTTACTGCTCACCAAGAAATGGATAGGGATGTTACCCTATCTACGTTTTCTTTCCGTGACGTATTTATTCTTACCCCTGCACATGTGCAATCTACAACTGATGAACAGTCAGGGGCGCTCGGATTTATTTCTGAAGCTGGAAATTATCAAGAAGATTTTGGGCATAATTATTCTTCTGTTAACTTTTCCCTTCGGCATCTTCGTCATGCTCTTTGGGAAAAATGTGGGAGAAGTTCTATGCCTGTATTTAAACGCCAAACCCAATGAAAAACTGATACAATACGGCTTCTTCTCCCAATTAAAAGACTGCCTGGCATCCTTTATCGCATCCTTTCTTATGGGAGGAATTGTCTATCTGACTCAAAAATTGTTAGAAAAAAGAGGAATGACAGAACTATGGCAACTCATAGCCCTCATCCCCCTAGGAGCAATCTGCTATATACTATTTTCATTGCTGCTGAACAGAAAAGATATCAAAACGTTAATGGAATTAAACCCTTTAAAGAGAAAAGGAATATAGAAAACAATTAGCCAAAGCAAACGAAGCTGTATAGGCATGAAAGCGTGTAACCTGAGCCTGTTGGTACATGTAGAAAGCCTTCGAAGAGAAGAACAGTAGAAATCAAATAATGTAAGCGAACGATGCTTAATAGGCATGAAAGAAGGCAATCTGAGCCTCTCGGTATAAGCAGAAAATCTGCGAAGAGAAGAACTGAAGAAAACCAAAGCCAAAGCGAACGAAGCTGTATAGGTATGAAAGAGGGTAATCTGAGCCCGTCGGTACTAAGCGAAAAACACAGGTACTGTGTTTTTCGCTTAGTATCCGCTACGTGGCGAGGTTAGCGGGAGCGTGCCCGATTTCATATCCATACAGCATCGGAGCGTTGCCTTTTATTATTTTACAGTTCTGCACTACAAAGGCGAAGTTAGCGGGAGCGTGCCCGATTTCATATCCATACAGCTTCGGAGCGTTGCCCTTGATTTTTCTACAGTTTTTTTTACGCAGAGCGAGGTTGGCGCAAGCGTGCCCGCTTTCCTGCCTACAAAGAATCGGAGCGTAGCCCTTTTCTTCTCCTCTTTCTCTCCGAAAGATACACAAAGCAATTTTTAAAAAGCCTTCCCTCAATCCTCAGCATTCTTCCAAGAGGCACTTCCCGGAAATCCACCTTCTTCATTTCCTTTCTTTCCTTTAAGCCTCTAAAGATACCCTTCCGATAAGCTTTTCCATAGCCCTTCTTTTGGAAGTAAAGAGCCTTAATCAAAATTCCCAGTAAGAAGGGCAGGAAATTCAGAATTTTCAGCCCTAGAGGAAAGTTTTTGTAGAGAAGGAAGATAGAGTTTCTGGCTGAAAGCTCCACTTTAAAATCACTGTATTTTCCGCCGCTGGTTCCGGAGCCCACATGCTTACAGAGGGCAGTGGGGCAGTAGTAAACGGAATATCCTTTCCACTGGGCTCGAAAGGATAAGTCCACATCCTCCAGATAGGCAAAATGTTTTTCGTCAAAAAGTCCGGTTTTTTCTAAAAGAGGAATGCTATATAGGGAAGCTCCTCCACAGGCGGAAAATACCTTTTCGGCCTTAGTCCACCGGGAAGCTTCATCCTCTAAACCTCTTTGGAAGGGAAAACCTAAGAGGCAAAGCTCATCCCCGGCGTCATCCATAAGGCTTGGGTCATGCATCTTTACCATTTTGGAGGAAAGGGCGAATACCTTTTCTCCTTTTTTTTCTTTTTCTTCCATGAAAAGCAGAAGCTGCTCTACAAAATCCGGAGCCACCTCCGTATCGTTGTTTAAAAGCAGGGCATAGCTTGCCCCTTGCTCCTTGGCCCAGAGGATTCCCTGGTTCACCGCAGTGGCAAAGCCGGTATTTTCCGTATTCTGAATCAGGAAAATCCGCTCCGGATCCTGCTCCATCCAATACTTGATTTGCTTTTCACTATCATCCTTGGAAGCATTGTCCACAAAAAGAATAGAAAAGTCCTGCCTGCTTTGAGAAAGCAAAGCAGGCATGCACTTTTCTAAAAAATGAGCTCCATTATAGTTTGGTATAACGATGGTTGTTTTCATTTGTTTGTCCCTTAGGCATTGGGTTCAATGATATTTTCTTCCGCTTCCTTCGCCACTTCCTTCTTGGAATCGGCTACACTCTTGGCATCCTCTGCACTTTGCTTACCGGCAACAACAGGATCGGTAGGATCGTAGTTCTGCTCTCTGGGGATAGCCTGCATGATGGCATCCTTTTCGATGGGACCCTTGTCCCAGGCATCGGAATACACATTTACGGGAGTTCCGTTCTTACAGTTTTCATAGACCCACTGGGAATCGATGGCTCTTAAACGGATACATCCGCCGGAGATGGCCTGGTCGATAAAGTTGTAGTTGATGGCATCAAAGCTGTGGGGATCTGCCTTTTCATACAATAAGGAATGAATCAAAAATCCCTTATAGAAACGGGAGAGGAACTGGGTATAGCAATCCTTATGCATGAAGTGCCAACGATATTTCTGGTAAATCTTGAAAGTACCAAGAGGGGTATCCGGTCCCACACTGCACATCATAGTCTTATAAGGAATAGTGAACTTTCCTTCCTCGTCCTTGGTCATGACATAGAGGGTTCTGGTTTCCTTATTAATACGAATACTGTAGGCTGCCTGCTTACCCATAATCGGCTCTAAGTCCTTTAAAGCAATTCCCTGCTCATTCAGGTAAATGCGATAGCCGTTTACCACCTTCCAGCCTCTCTGGGCAACACCGTTTTCAAAGTAGTACTGGTTGGAATCCGGGTCGAAAGCATAGCCGGTATAGGGGCTGTTGTCAGCGGTCTGGTACTTAGGTTCTCCATTTTCAAAATAGAGTCCCTCCTGATATGCACTGTCCAATGCTTTTCCGCGCTTTCCGCTAAACTCCACACCGTTTTTCCAAAGGGCAATCTTTAAGCCCACAATGTATTTATCCCCGGAAAAGCTTCCACAGGCTTCTCCGCTTTTCGCCCAATCCGTTACGGTACCGTCACTTAATACCGCACGGTAGTAGATTTCTCCCATGGTATGGGTATATCCCTTGACTCTCAACATAATGGCAGTAACGGTTCCCTTATCCGGTGTGGTTTCTCCGGAAGCTGCCCAGGGACCCCAGGAGCCGGAGGGAGAATAGGTACGATAATACCATCTTCCTACGTTCTGGTGCTCCAGCATGATTCTTTGGAAGCCGTTGGGGCTGAAGGTAAAGGACTGGTTGTCCTGACTGTAACCGTAGTCGATTCGTTCTCCGGCGGAATTATAAATATAGTAGGTCGCCAAAGGAACCAGATTTAAAACCGGGTCTGCGGCCACGTCTCCCGCATGATCGGTGGTCATAAAGGGACGAATGGCATCTACGGTAAGCTCTGTTTTTTCCAAGGGAGCGGATTCCTGTACGGTGGCATTATTCTCTCCGCCGTTATTCTGGGAACTACTGTTTGTATTCTCTCCGGCATTGCCGCTTCCGGAACTTGTATTTCCGGGGCTTAGCACTGCACTATTACTTCCGTCTACAGGACCCTGAGAAATTGAGGGGGCATTTTCCTCTGTATATACAATGGCAGTATTCTCTGTACTCTCTACCGGATTTGCCATGGCAAGAAAGGGTTGTGATGCAGAGATACTCATTAGCGTAAGAATGGCAGCGAACTTTTTCGCTTGATTCATAGTTAACCTCCTTAAATTCTAATATACCTATGAACCTTAACACAAAAACGCAAAAAGAACTAGGGAGCATTTACATTTTCATGGGATTACTATAGAATTGTAAAAATCTCGACAGAATTTAAGGAGGAAGTAATGAAAAAGAAAGAAGAGCTCTACGTTACAAAATCAAGCCTTCCTCCTTTGGAGGAATTTCTTCCCTATTTGGAAAAGCTATGGGAGACTCGTCTTTTAACCAATATGGGGGAATTCCATGAACATTTTAAAAAAGAGCTTTCCGCCTTTCTTTCCGTGGAAAATACGGAGCTTTTTGTGAATGGTCATATTGCTTTAGAGCTTTTGATTGAAAGCCTTGGAAAAAAGGGAGAAATCATTACCACTCCCTTTTCCTTTGCCAGCACTACCCATGCCATTGTAAGAAACGGCTGTACGCCGGTGTTTTGTGATATTGAAGAGGATTTTTATACCTTGGATGTAAAGAAGATTCGCTCCCTTATTACAAAGGATACGGTGGCGATTTTACCGGTGCATGTCTATGGACATATTTGCGAAGTGGAAGAGCTGGATAAAATCTCTAAGGAATACGGCATTCCGGTACTCTATGATGCTGCCCATGCCTTTGGGGAACGCTATCATGGAAGAGGCGTAGGGAGCTTTGGTTATGCTTCCATGTTTTCTTTTCATGCCACCAAGGTTTTTCACAGCATTGAGGGCGGAGCGGTTTGCATTGGAGAGAAAAATCCTGAGCTTATGCATAAGCTTTATGCCTTGAAAAATTTCGGTATTATGGGGCAGGAAAGCGTAGAGTTGGTGGGTTGTAACGGGAAAATGAATGAATTTTCCGCTGCCATGGGACTTTGTAATCTTTGGCATATCGAGGAATATATCAAGGAAAGAGAGAAACGATACCGGCATTATGAAAGCCTGTTAAAGGACGTCCCCGGTCTTGTTTTCCCTAAGGGGCAGGAGGGGGTGGAGAAAAACTATGCCTACCTTCCTGTACGGATTTTAGGAGAGGGAAGAAGAAATCAGATCTTCTCCCTTCTGGAAAAGGAAGGCATTCATCCCAGAAAATACTTTTATCCTTTGATTTCCGAGTATGATTGCTATAAAGGAAAGTTTTCGGGGGATAGCACGCCGATAGCCAAGAGAATTGCGGAGGAAATACTGACTTTGCCCATCTATCCTGATTTGGATTTTTCCGATATTGAAAGAATTTCCGTTATTTTACAAAAGGAGTGTTCATGAAAAATATTCTGTGTACAGCCTTGGGCTCCTTTTCCACCAAGACGGTTATAGAAGGACTGGAAAAGAAGGGCTACACCGTATATGGTGCGGACTGTTATCCCGGAGAGTGGATTCCCATGGCGAAAAGGGTGAAGGACTTTGCGCAAATTCCCTTAGTACGGGAGGAAGAGGTATATTTGGATAGAATTCTTTCCTTATGTAAGGAGTGGGAGCTTTCCGCTATTTTTCCGCTGATTGATTTGGAAGTGGATTTTTATGAAAAACATAAGGAACGCTTTCAAAAGGAGGGAATTACCCTTTGTATTCCCAAGGGGGATCTAAGTCTGATTCGGGACAAATACCTTTTAAGTAAATTTCTTTCCGACAAGCTGGAAGAGGGATTTTCCGTGATTCCCGGAGAAGAGTATGAAGATTTGGATTTTGAGAACCTATCTTTTCCCATGATTGCCAAGAAAAGAAACGGCCGTTCCTCAGAGGGCTTGTGTGAGATAGAGGACGAGGATCAGCTGGGCTTTTTCTGCAATAAGATGTGGCGGGAAGAGGAGAAGAACTACATTTTCCAAAGAAAAATCGAAGGGAAGGTCTATACGGTAGATTACTTTCGAGGTCATGGGGGAGTGGATAGAGCACTGGTACGGAAAGAAAATCTTCGGACGAAAAATGGAGCCGGAGTCAGTGTGGAAATTTTGCCGGAGAAGGGCATTGAAAGGCAGTGCAAGCGGATTGCAGAAGCTTTAAATCTTTATGGTCTTGTGAATTTTGAGTGGATTTATGAGGAGCAGGAGGACTGCTTTTATTTTCTGGAAATTAATCCTCGTCCCTCAGGAGGCATCGGATTTTCTGTCCTGGCAGGAGCGCCCTTTGTGGAAGAAGCAGTAAGTTTCTACCTTTCTGAGGCATCGGAAAGGGATGCGGATGGAGAGGATGCTGTAACAATGCGGTCAGAAACAAAGCCGATGGCGGATTTTTCTTCTCAAAAGCCGGAAAAGGCTATCCGCTATGGTTTTTACGGAAAGTATTATGATGATTTTTATCTTTCCTAGCTAAGACAGATAAAAAGTTCAAAAATTCTTCTAAGGAGGATATGTTGGAAGAAAAGAAATTACTCTGGATTATTCCCGCTTACAATGAGGCGAAGAGTCTGGACGCGGTGGTGGAAGATATTTTGTCCGTAGACCCTAAAGCGGAATATATTATTGTTTCCGACGGTTCCACAGACGGAACTGTGGAGCTTTGCCAAAAAAAGGGCTATTCCTACCTTGCCCTTCCGGAAAACCTCGGCTTAACAGCCTGTTTTCAAACCGGTATGCGTTATGCGGATCAAAGGGGCTATGCCTATGCTTTGCAGTTTGACGGCGACGGACAACACCGGGCGGAGGATGTGGCGGCTTTGCTGGAGGAGGCGGAAAATGGCGTGGACATTGTTTGCGGTTCCCGTTTTTTGGAAAAGAAAAAAGGAGGCTCTTTACGAGACTTCGGTTCTTCCTTAATCAGCCTGGCTATTCTTTTAAGAACCGGTACAAAACTGACGGACCCCACCTGCGGACTTCGGATTTACGGGCGGGAAGCCATTCTTCGCTTTTCCAGAGAACGAAATTTCTCCCCGGAGCCGGATACCTTGGCTCATTTACTTTTGGCGGGAATGACAGTTTCCGAGGTGCCGGTAAAGATTCGGGAAAGACGGGAGGGAGAGTCCTACCTAAAGCCCTGGAATGCGGCAAAATATATGACCAGAGTGCTTTTGTCTATTCTTTTTTTCGGAAATACAAAAATATAGAAAGTAGTGAAAAAGAACGTAATGAGTGTAGAGGCAGTAGGAAAACAGGGAGGGCGGAAGCCTTCCTTCATGAAAAATGATGTGCTTTGGAACGGAATAGGCAGTATGTGCTATGCCTTGGCTTCCATGGTGCTGGCTTTCTTTGTCCTTCGTTTAGGGGGAGAGGAGCAGGGAGGAATCTTCGGCTTCGGTTACTCTACTTTGGGACAACAGTTTTTCATTGTGGCTTACTTTGGACTTCGCCCCTTTCATATCACAGATATGAAGGGAGAGTTTTCTTTTCGACAATACAGGCAGTTTCGCAGTCTTACCGGAGGTTTGGCTCTGATTTTGGCTGTGCTTTTTCTTCTGTTTCAGTACGGTAGCGGTCTTTATACCGGGGAGAAGAGTCTGATATTATTCTTCCTATGTCTCTTTAAAATAGGGGATGCCTTTTGTGATGTGTATGAGTCGGAACTGCAAAGAAGGGGCGTTTTGTATAAGGCCGGACAGTCCATGTTTCTTCGCACGGTTTTTTCCGTCCTGGCTCTTCTGATTTTTCTTGGAATCACTAAAAATCTTTTCTTGGGCGCCATTGCTATGAATCTGGCACAGGCGGCCTCCTTCTTTCTCTTTTCCCTTCTCCCTTTAAAAGCCACCAAGCCCCTGGGGGAAGAAAA